>JAFGAF010000302.1 GCA_016933815.1 Prolixibacteraceae bacterium | reverse complement strand
GATTTTGTTACTCCATACCCCGATTTTGATGTGGATATGCTCAATGAATATGCCCAATCGAAGGGAGTTAAATTGATGATGCACCACGAAACATCGAGCTCGGTGCGCAACTACGAGCGCCACATGGACGCCGCCTACCAGTTTATGGTTGATAAAGGCTACAACTCGGTAAAAAGCGGATATGTTGGCGATATGATTCCGCGTGGCGAGCACCATTACGGGCAATGGTGTGTGAACCATTATCAGTATGCTTTGGAAAAAGCTGCTGAGTACAAAATTATGGTGAATGCACACGAGGCGGTTCGCCCAACCGGTATTTGCCGTACGTATCCCAACCTTATTGGCAACGAATCGGCGCGTGGTACCGAGTACGAAGCTTTTGGCGGCAACAAACCTTTTCACACAACCATTTTGCCATTTACCCGCTTAATTGGTGGACCAATGGATTATACGCCGGGAATTTTCGAGATGGATATTTCGAAGCTGAACCCCGATAACAATTCGTGGGTAAACTCAACCATTGCACGCCAGCTGGCACTTTATGTAACCATGTACAGTCCGCTGCAAATGGCTGCCGATTTGCCCGAAAACTACAGCCGGTTTATGGATGCTTTCGAGTTTATTAAAGATGTGGCCATCGACTGGGACGATACAAAGGTTTTAGCAGCCGAACCCGGCGACTACATTACCTACGCCCGAAAAGAAAAAGGCACAAACAACTGGTTTGTAGGAACCACGGTTGATGAAAACGGTTATACATCGAAGTTGAATTTTGATTTTCTTGATAAAGATAAAAAATACGTAGCTACCATTTATGCCGATGCTCCCGATGCACATTACCGCAATAATCCGCAAGCCTACGAAATACGTAAAGGTGTGGTAAGCAGCAAATCGAAACTGAATCAAAAATGTGCGCCCGGTGGTGGTTATGCCATCAGCATTATTGAAGTGACTGATAAGGCACAAACCAAAGGATTAAAGAAATTGAAATAGGATGAATTCTAAAGAACAAAGAATTATTGTATTTCTGTAATACGAAGGGTAATGCTCTTCAACGCCAATATTCAAAAGGGTTGATATAATGGGAAGTTTTCTAAAATGCTAAAAAAGTCGCACATTGGCGAAACATGTACTATATTTTGTATTTTTGGTACAAATAGGAAAATCATGGGACAAGATGCACCATATCGGATTTTAGACAAACTTCCTCCCAAAAGGGAGAAGGTTGAAACTCTTGAAATTTTAAGAGAAACCAATAAAGCAGCTGCTGCTTTAGCTGAATTAAAAGGAATTGCAAATACAATTCAGAATCAATCAATGTTGGTAAACGCAATTGTATTGCAAGAAGCAAAAGGGAGTTCTGAAATCGAAAACATCATTACAACGCAGGACGAGCTTTATAAAGCACTCACAATTAAGAAAACAAATATATCGTCCGAAACGAAGGAGGTTGTAAACTATCGAAAAGCAATTTTTCGTGGAACTGACTTGATTAAAAAACAAGGATTTCTAAAAGTTAATGACATTATAGAAATACAGCATGAGTTAATTGGAAACAATGCAGGAATAAGAAATATGCCTGGCACGGTTTTAAAAAATGATACAACCGGTGAAGTAGTTTATACTCCACCACAAGATAAAAATGAAATACTGGATTTGATGTCAAATTTTATCGAGTATTTTAATCAAGATAAAAATGAAATTTCCCCATTAATTCATCTTGCAGTTCTTCATCATCAATTTGAGAGCATCCACCCATTTTATGACGGAAACGGAAGAACCGGAAGAATATTAAATATTTTGTATCTGATTTTAAATGATTT
>JAFGAF010000301.1 GCA_016933815.1 Prolixibacteraceae bacterium | reverse complement strand
TTATTTGATCGAAGCGCCTAACCTCATTACTGCTTATTTGCTTTTTATTGAGCCAAACCAAGGCAAGCCGATCGATAAAAGGCCAGTTGATTTTCACATTTTCATAAATCGGTTTACCATCAATCAGCTGAAAAAGAACGGGACTTGTCGATGTGGCGCAGGCAATATCGTAACCCGAGCCACCAAACGCCAACCGGTTCAATTCGAATGGATTACACTGAGCCCATGCGGCAATATTCGACATGAGCGTACTGCTCGACCCTAACCCCCAATCAATATTGAAGCCCACATTAGCCTTGGCATCAATACCATTGGTTGTACGAAGAAAATCAGGATTTAGTTTTTTTGCTAAACCCAAAATGTGTTTAAGTTTTTGAGCAATAATCAAATTATCTGCATCTAAAATATCGAAATCAGATAATGAAAACCTGGCATTTAACCAGTGTTTATCATTTGCCGTACTCAACCAATTAATATGTCCCGAATTTGTTTGAATTACGGTCAAACCCTGCCCCACATTAAGCGGAAAAGCCAAGGCAAGAGCACCTTTCAACACCAAATACTCGCCCGAAACGAGCAACTTAGCATTCGAACTGTACTTAGTATTATGTTCCGAGAGGTGAGTTTTTCGCTGCATTTCAATTGCATTTTTTAAAAAAATCGCTGACCATAGCAAACGATACAGTTTTGTTTGCAAAGAATTTCCTGGCAGCTTCTTTTTGCAAATCCGAAGCACCTAACTGATTGAGCATATTAACCAAATGCATTTTCATGTGTCCTTTTTGAATACCCGATGTAACCAACGACGCAACAGCCGAAAAATTATTGGCCATGCCCATTGCAGCCGTTATTTGCATTAAACTATTTGCCGATGGATTTCGCAACATCTTAAGAGCAAAAGCAGCTATTGGATGGTTTTTGGTGAGCCCCCCAACTGTTCCCACAGCCAATGGCAAGCTTATCGTATATTTAAAATAACCATCAACGATCTCAACATCCGATAATGCACTGTACGTTCCTTTTCGTGCGGCAAAAGCATGACCGGCAGCCTCAATGGCACGCCAATCGTTTCCGGTGGCCAGCACTACCCCGTCAATACCATTGTAAATTCCCTTGTTGTGTGTAACAGCCCTCGAAACATCAACCTGAGCCATTTTAATTGCCAGAGCAAACCTTCGGGCAAACTCCTGCGGCAAATAAGCCCCGCTCATGGCCTCAAGTTTTTCAACCGGGCAGGTAACAGTACATTCGACCAAACACTGAGGGGTATAGTTCGATAAAATTGACATAATAATTTCGAGCTGACCCTTGTCTGAATATTGAGACATAAAATTACTAAGTGTAACGGCCATGGTTTCGAGACAAGTATTTATAAAATTGGCGCCCATTGCATCGGCCGTTTTAAAAGTAACATCGAGCTGGTAGTAATTTTCGAGCTTGTGGCTCAAACTAAGTAATTCAACATCAACTATTCCACCTCCCCTAAGTTCCATATTTGCTGTTACGGGAGCCGTATCGGCAAGAATTTGTTCTTTGATGTGCAAAAATACCGATTTCAGAAAACGCTCCGATCCGCTCCAGGTAAAATGCACTTGCCCTTTCTTTAAGTTATCGATAACCCGCACCGAAAAACCACCGTTTTTGGCCCAAAAACCCGCTGCACGCGAAGCAGCTGCAACAACCGAGCTTTCTTCAATAACCATTGGAACCATGTACATTTGTCCATTTATAAGTACATTGGGTACCACTCCAAAAGGCAGGTAATAATTGCTCAGGAAATTCTCGCTTAATTCGCTTATCACTTGCTGAACCTTTTCATCGGGGAGCAGAAATGCGTTCAGCAAATCGATGGCATCTTCATCCAAATAAGTGTTAAGCAGATCGATGCGCTGATTACGATTCAATTTTGAAAAGCCTGAAACCAAACCCGGAACTTTGAAGTTTTGATGTTTCGAATGCTCACCTGAGCTTGCATTACTGAGTGTATCGTTATTTATTTCCATTCGATTTTTATTTGGAAATATAACGCACAAACAAAGCTTTAGTTTTACAATATTTTATCAGAAACCCCTTTTATTGAAAAGCATGTAGCCCATGTTTACCGAGAAGAACCACTTTTGGCCTACTTTATCGTAATAGTTAAGCTCGGCACTCAAAGGCCCGAACCTTGTTTGATATACCAAAGCCGCCAAACCCATAAAATGTGCTTTTGTAAATACTTTTTGGGCATAATTTGCCGTATTGCCCGAACTCGAAAGAATACTCTGCACCGGAAAATAGCCAAAAACTTCGGTACGAAAATGAAAATTCGGGTTAAAAAGATAAAGCGCTTTACCACCTACTGCAAAATACTGGTTGGCCCTGAAATGCTCGTTAAACATCGACAAGCTGTTGGGAGTTGGACTAAACCGAGGGGCATTGAGCAACGTTGAGGTATAATTACTGAACAAGGTATTGTTGTTGATAACTGATTCGGCCATCAAGCCCATTACCAACGATTTTTGCACCTTAAAATACTCATCGTACTTGGCTGTAATTTGAAAATATTGATGATTGTTTTCAACTTCGTTTTGAATGGGCGAGGTAGTACCCGGAGCAAAATATTCGGTTCCGTTTATGTATTGCAAGCTGAAAAACTTTCGTCCGCCTTCGGTTGGATACTGTCTGAAATCGTAATTCTTTTTATCAATTCGCACATGAATTGCCGTTGCTTTAAATGTTGTTTCATCGAGAATATCGCCCTGATTAAACACTTTTGTTTGATAGTACTCATCGAGCGAAGTTGAACGTGAAATGCCGGCATCGATAATTCCGGTTTTGGTGTAAGGTATTCCCACTTCGAGTCGGATATTGTTTTCGGTTTGACGGATGTACTGAGGCCTTATATCGGTAAATATCAGGTCGGTACTTGTCGAAAAATAATCCCAATAATTAAGCGTAAAATACGATGAGATGTAAAAAGGATTGCGGTTAGGGGCATACAATCGTCCACCAACCATAAACGAGTTATAAAACTTTCCGAAGAACAAATTGGTCGAGAAATAATACGATTGTTTGTTGAAAGCTTTGAGGTTTGCCTGCAAAAAACCAAAAGTATTTGCCCGTGTCGATAAGTGACCTCCAAAATCGACATCGAGCGGCTTGCGGGGCTCAACTTTTAAGTGCAAATCGAAATATCCGGTTTGACGATTGTAGTATGCCAAGGGTTGAATTGATTTGATATGATCGTCGGCTATTAGCTTGAAATACGACGATTTGAGCTCATCTTCGTTGATGGTTTTCTCGTTATACTTAATCGACTGTATGATATACCTGCGTTGTTTATTGTCCTTAACGCCTTCAACCTGTATGTTGTTAAAAACCAAATCGGGTTTTTTGCTTTTGAACTCAGCCCTTTTACGATCAACCTCCGACTTAGGCACCCTTCGGTGGATAATATTTTCGATTGAATCGATTTTCAACATTGCCGTTTCGATACCTTTACTGTAAGTGAAATTGGCCTTTGGAAAGTCGAACAAACCTACATCGTCGAGTTTCGATTCGAGCAAAATTCCAATTGTATCGGGTATTTCGTAGTTGGTTAGCTGGGTAACCATGGCCTCAATCTGGCTAAAAAGATCATCGGGATCGGGCTGCGTGTCGAGCCCGGTAACTTTGTGACCAATAATGATATCGGGGGCAAAATCGCGCTGCATCACATCGGTTGGAAAATTATTCACAATGCCTCCATCGAAAAGCAGCATTCCATCTTTTTCAATGGGCTTATATACCAAAGGGAAGCTCATTGACGCCCGAATGGCCTCGCCCAAATCGCCACTGCTGTGAACAATTGGCCGGTTAAGGTAAATATCGGTCGATACGCACCTGAAAGGCACCATTAGCTTATTGAAATCGCCTTGACAAACTGCTGTCGTTTGGGCAGTTAAGTCCATAAAAGCATAATCCATTTGCTGTTCGGGAACAATATTTAACGGCAGAATAAGTTTAACGCCCGATTCTTTTTTGGTAATATCAAGTTTAATCATATCGGGCAACTCGTCTTTGCGTTTAAAATAGTACAAATCGTCCTTATCGAGCGTTCCGGTTGACCAAAGCCTGAAATCGTCGGAGTTGAACAACTCGAGCATCTCATCGGGGCTCATTCCCATGGCGTACAAGCCTGCAACAATAGCCCCAATTGAAGTACCTGCCACATAATCGATTGGAATATTGTGTTCTTCGAGCACTTTAATTAAGCCAATATGGGCAATACCCTTTGCTCCGCCACCACTTAGCACCAGCCCTACTTTCTGAGCATTTGCAGCCAGAAGCAAAAAGCAAAATAATATTGACAAAAAACTTTTTCTCATTCGTTTAATACTTATACGATCAACTGTGAATCAATGCTTTGCCCTGCTTTTTTTGCAGAAACTTGCATTTACTCATCGTTGGTTTTGGTTCGATTTTGAAACATGCTCGGTTCATTGTTCAATTTTATTTTTTAATGAATGAAAGCCTTCGCCCAAAATCTCGCGCGTATCCATAATTGTGATAAAAGCTTCGGGGTCGATGGCATGAATGTATTGTTCGAGAATTGCCACTTCGCGTCGATTTACCACTGTATAAATAATTTGTTTTTCCTCGTTGGTGTACATCCCTTTTCCGGAAAAATAGGTTCCTCCACGTTCAAGGTCATTCAATATTTTGTTTTTTATTTTTTCGTGTTCTTTCGATATAATAAACAATGCTTTGTGGTAATTGCTTCCTTCGAGGGTAATATCAATTGCCTTACCGGTAATGTAAATAACCAGCCACGAATAGAGTGGAATTTTCCAATCGTGAAAGGCAGCCAAACCGAGCAAAACAATAACCGAATCGACATAAATTAGCAGCTGACCAAGCGGCACATTGGTATATTTGGCAAAAATCATTGCCACAATATCCGATCCGCCCGAAGTTGCCCTCGACTTGAAGATTAAGCCCAGCCCAACACCAATAAGCACACCGCCAAAAACACACGAGAGCAACACATCGTCAACCAAAGGTAAATTGCCATCGGGGCGCATAAAGGTAATCCCATCCATAAATACCGACGAGAGCACGAAACCTGTTACTGTTTTTACGCCAAACTTAGGCCCCAAAATTTTTATACCGGCAATGGTTAAGGGAATATTCAACACCAAGCCAAACAAACCAATTGGGATACCATCGGGCCAAAAACTGAAAACACCTTTGGTTAAATGGTGCACAACAATGGCAATGCCGTAAACACCTCCGGGCACAATTTTGTGGGGTGATATAAAATATACGAAACCAAGCGCCAAAATAAAAGCGCCCAAGATTATAAAAGAATAATCTTTCAACCAACGTTTCGAAAACACCTTATCTTTTGAAAGAAAAGCCATTACAATATTTTTTTAAGTCGCACTAATTTAGGCAGAAAAGAAAGAAAAAAAAAGGATTTCCAGTTTCAATTCGAAGATTACCATTTATGAATTTGCCAACCTCGCTGAAGTGCAATTTTGCTCAGTTTCTTATCGGGTGCAATACAAACCGGATGGCCTACTTTTTCGAGAGCAGGCAAATCGTCAATAGCATCGGCATAATATGCAGCATCGCTAAGCGGATAGTTCCTTTCTTCGCAATACTTTTTTAGGCGGATCAGCTTTTCGTCGCGAAAACAGAATTTTCCCACCGGCAAACCTGTAAATTTTCCATTTTTTACTTCGAGCTTTGTACAAATCACATCGTCAACTTTCAAATGGTTGCCTAAGGGAACGCAAATTGACTCAACAGCCGAGGATAAGATTACCACCTCAGCACCATCGGCTTTCAATTTTTCAATTTCGTGAATAATATTCGGCCTTATGTTGGGCAAAATATCTTTGTGAAAAATTTCGTTCGACAATTTATTGAACTTATCTTCGGATAAACCTTTGAGCCAGCTGCCCATTTTGTGAATAATTTTGTGCGTATCCTTCCATCCATACTTGTACTGCAAACCTGTATAAATGGCTTTAAGCAAACCAATTGTACTCATAAGGCCCTTGCTGTAGGCATGCCTGATTAACGCTTCACCACTATTGATTTTCAAAATGGTTTTGTCGATATCGAAAAATGCGATGTGTTTAACTTCTTTGTTCATATTTTGCCGAAAGATACTAAAAAGCGGAAAATTAACTTTTTTCAGCAATAATTATACTAACTAAATGTAAAAAAATGATCACCATTTGGATTAAAAATCACATTAATTGCACCTTTAATAATATTTACTTCAAAATATGAAGCAAAAAACAGTTCGCCATCAACATGAAATGGAACCTCTCTCTCGAATTCAAGTTTAAGTTTATCGCTGTTAAAATACTTCACTTTTTTTACATTAAGATGCTCACCTTTAGGCACCTTAAGCAATATCGAAAAACGTTCAAAAAGGTTTAGTTTTTCGATGGCACAAACATCGAGCAAACCGTCGTTGGCAATTGCTTTGGGTGTTAAAAAGAAATCGCCGGCAAACCTGCGTCCGTTCGATATGGTATTAATGAAACAAT
>JAFGAF010000300.1 GCA_016933815.1 Prolixibacteraceae bacterium | reverse complement strand
GATAAATCGAATGTCTTGTATTCGTTAAACTTGTTCGTCATAACGTGCAAATAGTCTGATTTTTAAAAAAGTTTACAAATATATAAAAACAAGTTCGCGAATGGGCAAGCGCCGGGCGTTTTTTATTTTTTTGTATCATTGCACAATAACTTTTTAACGATGAACATCAAAAATATAATTTTTACAATTGCACTTGCTTGCTTGAGTTTATTTCAGCAGCAAACGTTAATGGCTGCACAAAAGCCAGATCATTCAATAAAAATAAAATCGTTTTCGAAAAAGGTGCCCGATGCACTTGACGAGAATTCCGGGTTGATATACTGGCGCGGCTTATTATGGAGCCATAACGATAGTGGCGGAAAAGCCGAAATATATGGCTTTAACCCTAAAAAAGGACATATCGAAATTACAATCGAGATCGAAAATTCACTTAATACCGACTGGGAAGATATTGCACAAGACGAACGCTACATTTACATAGCCGAGACTGGAAACAACAGGGGAACACGAACCGATTTGCAGGTGCTTCGTTTTGAAAAACAAATAATTAGTTTCGATGCAAAGCAGAAGATCAATGTCGAAAAAATATGCTTCAAATATGCCGATCAGTCGGACTTTACAGATAGAAACTTAAACAACGAACACGATTGTGAGGCAATAATCGCACATAACGACACCATTTATTTATTCTCGAAAGATTGGGTGAATCAAACAACAAAAGTTTATGCATTGCCAAACACACCTGCAAATCATGTGATTGAAGCTGTAGATAGCTTTAATGTTGATGGCTTGATAACAGGTGCCGACCTTTCTGATGACGGGAAATTGGCCCTGGTTGGTTACAAGGATTTTGAACCTTTTATCTGTCTTTTTCAGCCCAATGCCCATGGTTGGTTTCTGAAACCTGAGCGTTATTCACTCCCGAAGCTAATGTTTGCTCAAACCGAAGGGATTTGCTTTGCTGCCCAAAACCAATTGTTATTCTCTTGCGAAATGACATCTCAATTTAAACAGCAAATATGGAAAGCTAAGTAATTTTTGTTGTCGATTCTTTATTGAGCGATTGCACCTACTTGCATTTTTACTGCACTTACTTACTTAACAGCAGCAGGTACTTTTTTATACATATTCGCTTGTCTTAAGGTCGTATCTTTGAATTCAAAAGATAAAATTGTGACATTGAGTTCAGTTAAAAGAAATAGAACATTTGTATTATTGGCCATTTTATGTGCTTCATTTTTATGTTGCCATGGCCAGCAATTTCAGAAATATCCGTTTCAATCGGGTAAAATCCAATACATTATCGAAGGAAGCACCCAGGGGATAAAAACAATTTGCTGGGACGATTTTGGCTACAAGGAACTCATTGTAGAAGAGTCGGAAACCCTCCTGTTTGGAAATCTGGAAAAATGCAACAAAACCATTCTTACAATTGGAGACAGCATTTTCGAGTGGAAAGAAAATGAAAATTCCGTTCTGCAAACCAACAATCCGCTTGTCGATATATGGGTCGAGAATGGCTATTCAAGCGATAGCATTAACATTTTTTGCTACAAGGTGCTGGCTTTGCTTGGTTATGAACACATAGGTAACGAAAAAGTTATGGGTAAGAGTTGCGATGTGTATAAAGGGCTCGATTCGGTTTGGGTATGGAAAGGCTTTCTGCTTAAAAGCAGCTTAAGCCTTCTTGAGACGAAAACTACTTGTACCGCAGTACGTATCGAAACCAATATTGAATTGAACAACGACATTTTTTCTATTCCACAGGAATATTCAATCAAACAAACAGGAATGGTAATCAAAGATCAAATTAGCAATTGAAAATACATTAAAAAATTAAATCAGATGAAACGAACATTACTATTTTTATTGGCATTAGTTGGCGTTTTAGGCTTGAATGCCAAAGTAAGCCCCGAAGTATTACAATCAAAAGTCACAAAAGTGAAAGCTCAAATTGAGCATGCCCAAAATGTTTTTGACAAAAACCAAAAACAGAACGTTGCTGTTTTAAAAAACACCGTAGCGGCAAAAAACTATTTAACGACAATTGACGGCGATTGGGGGCGTAAAGTTTTTACTTATAACGATCAGGGACAAGTTATCGATTACAAATACTTTTTCATTGACCCTTATTACGACGATTCGGAAGAAGTACTTAAAGAACATCAACTTTACACCTATGATAACAATGGCAACACAACATCGTTTGTGTTGAATTATTACGATGAGTGGGAAGGCTGGAAAGTAATTGAAAAAGAAGAGCACACTTACAACAGCCAAAGTATGGTTACTTCGTCGGTTTATTGGGATTTCGATAATTTTGAGTCGCAAAATCCTTATCGAAAAGAAACCTATGAGTACAATGGGAAAACAGCACGGGTTGATTCGTACTTTTGGTCGGAAGAAACCGATGGCTGGGAACACGAGGGATTTGCCGATTACGAATTCGACAACAACGATCGTTTGATTCGTGCCGAAAACCATACCTATAACGAAGATACAGGTGTTTTAGAGCTTACCTTCATTACGATTATGACCTATAATGCTGCCGGTGAACTAACTCGTATTGCAAATCAATTTTACGACGAAATTGAAGAGAAATTTGTTGATTTTATTGTTACAGAAACCGTTTATAACGCAGCAGGCGATATTACAGCAGAAACAACAACCATGTCGAGTGGAGGTATGACGGTAACCATGGATCAGGAGCTTTATTTTTATAGTAATGGAAAACTGACCAAAAATGAAGTTTACATGCCAAATTATGAAAATTTTGAACTTTATTTGTTTGAATACACCGAATACGAATACCAAAACGGAGCCTTAGCAAGCGAAACAAATTTCACCATCGATTACTCAAGCGCAAGTGGGTTTGTTGCCACTCAAAAATATGAATTTGAATTCAATACCAATTATTCAGCGTCAAATTTGATAATGCCCGATATTTTAATGTACGACAACTACGTGGCCGACGATATAGTTGACGCATCGTACAGCGAATATGGTATGCTCTCTGTTGTTAATGTTTTTACACTCGATTACGATACACAGCAATTGATGCCGGCCAAAACAGCTAATTATAATTACTCATCGGACGGAACTTCCGATTTAAGTTCCGATGCCTCACTAGAGGGCATTTTTGTCGATGGTGTTTTAATTGATGGTTTTAACAGCAATATTTTTGCTTACCAAATTGAATTGCCGTTTGATTTTAGCGGAGTGCCCGAAGTTACAGCCAACGCCACACACAATAAAGCTGATGTTGATATCACTGTTGCTGAAGATATTCCGGGCGAAACTGTTATCAATGTAATGGCCGAGGATGGCGAAACATCTTATGCTTATACTGTTGAATTTAAGTTGGCAGCTGCTCCGGGTAGCGATGCCAGTTTAACAGGCATTTTTATCGATGGCAAGATGATTAATGGGTTCGAAGCAGCTCAATTTGAATATTGGTACACCATGCCCGATCAATCGGCCGAAATCCCTGAGATAACTGCTAGTGCTACCGATCCAAACGCAACAGTCGAGATTGATGTTCCTGATGAATTACCTGCGGAAGCAGTTATTACCGTTACTGCCTTTGATGGCGAAACCGTTGAATATTACTATATCAACATTGACATTGAAGAGGAATTGAGCAACGATGCTACTTTAGCCGGTATTTATATCGATGGCGTTTTATTGGAAAACTTCAACAACAGTACCGACACATACGATTTTGTAATGCAGGGTCCTGTTGGGATTTTCCCCGAGATTACTGCCGAAGCCAACGATGCCGGCGCAACAGTTGTAATAACCCCAACTTTGGAATTGCCGGGCACTGTGCTCATTCTGGTCGTTGCTGCCGATGGAATTACCTCGTTAATGTTTACCATTAATATCTCGGTCGAAAATGGCGTTGGCGATGTGTTGAACACATTGGCCAAAACTTACCCGAACCCTTGTGCAGGCTTATTAAATATTGAACCTTCAAACAACACAAAAATAAATGCCCTTCGGGTTTACTCAATAAATGGAAAGGTAATAATATCGAAAATTTTTAATGATCATCCCAATGTATATCATTTAAATACTTCAGAATTATTGCCGGGTGTTTACTATTTAGGCGTAAAATATGAAACAGGCGAAGAAAGTATGACTAAATTTGTAAAACAATAAATCGATAACAAATAAGCTACAATAAAAGAGGCATCGGTTTCGGTGCCTCTTTTAAGCGTTAAAACAAACATCGATATGCTATTTGTAAAATCGATATTACAAAATTTCTTGCTTGTTTTTACAGGCCTGGTGTTGTTTTGCAATTTGGCGTGGGCTCAAACGAACGAAATCAACGGCAGATTTAATTTAAACGATGATTTTTTCGAGAAAGAGCTGAATATTGATGAACTAAAGCAGATAATTGAGCAATTCGACACCTATGATTATGTTCGCACTCAAGGGCAACGCGAAGAACTAATCAGGCATTTGATTAATGAATCGGAACGGCTCAATTACGATTTGGGCATTGCGCAAACCAGAAACCTTTTGGGCGTTATGCTTCGCGACAGGGCCGAATACGCAAAAGCCATTGAAATGCATGAATCGGCGCTGGCTCATTCGAAAAACGATACAATACAAAACATCTATTCATTGAATAACTTGGGAGTGGTGTACCGACGGCTCGATCAGCCGCGTATGGCGCTCGACTATCACATGCAAGCACTTCAATTGGCCGAGCAGTTTCATTCCGATCCAATTATTGCCAAACGCAGCATTTGTGTTTCGTTAAACAGTATTGGCAACATCAATTTAGCAATGAATCAACCCGAAAAGGCCCTCGAAGTTTTCAGCCAAACGCTAATTATTGAAGAAAGCCTCGATAACAGGTTGGGCATGGCCATTAATTATCAGAACATTGGCTATGCATACGAGGCATTGGGGAAACCCGATGTGGCCTTAACGTATTATAAAAAATCGCTGCAACAAAACGAAATCATTAATTCCGATTTGGGACAGTCGATTTGTTACAACAGCATTGGCGAGATATTACTTAAACAGGACAAAACCATGGAAGCCTTGCGAAATTTTAAAATGGCCATGGTTTTTGCCCAGCGCAACAACGATAATTATTACATATCGCAAACCCATGCAAACATTGGCAGGGTTTACCTTAAAAACGGAAACCTCGATAAAGCAATTGATGAATTGGATGAATACCACAATCTGGCCACTCAAATTGGTTCGGCTTATTTGGTGCAGGATTCCTACAAACTTTTATCCGATTATTATTCATTTAAAGGCGATTACCAAAAAGCATTGGCACTATTTAAAACTTCGGTGGCGTATAACGATAGTATTGTGAACGAAAAGAATGTACGCTATCTTAACGAGCTGCAAACACTTTACGAAGCCGATAAAAAGGAGCAACAAATTGAAATGCTTACTGTTGAAAATAAGGTAAAAACACAACGTAACTTCTTTTATCTGTTAGGTGTTGTGCTGTTAATATTGCTTGCTTTTGTTCTTAATATTGCAAATAAAAGGCGCTCCGAAAAATTGAAAACCGAACTTGAATCGAAGCTTTTCCGCTCGCTGATGAACCCGCACTTTATTTTTAATGCACTGGGGTCAATTCAAAGTTTTCTGTACCAAAACGAAGCGGAAAAAGCTGCTGCCTATTTGGGTAACTTTTCAAAATTAACACGCTCTATTTTAACCAACTCGAGCAAAGAACTTGTTACGCTCGAAGAGGAAATTGAAGCGCTCAGAAACTATGTCGAAATTGAGCAAATGCGCAAACGCGACTGCTTTAAATTTGTGCTCCATATTGACGAAAATGTTGAAACGGACTTTGTTTATGTGCTGCCCACCATGTTGCAACCTTTTGTCGAAAATGCCATTCATCACGGAATGAAAAACCTCGATTGCAGCCAAGGCCTTATTGAAATTGGCATTAAGCAGTTCGATAAATATGTGCAAATTATAATAAGCGATAATGGCCCGGGCATTAAAGCATCAATCGAAACACAGCCTTCGCATCCTAACCACAAGTCGATGGGAATGAATATTTTTAAAGAAAGGATAAGGCTTTTTGAGAAGAAATACAAAAAAACGGTTAAATTCGCTATCGACGATTTAAGTGATCGGGATGCCAGTTCAACAGGAACTATGGTAAAAATTGAATTTCCATTAATTGAACCAAATGATTAAAGCATATATTGTTGACGACGAACCCGAATTGAGGGAGCTGAATAAAAAGTTACTGAACACCCATTTCCCCGAAATCGAATTAATGGGTATGGGAGGGTCGGTTGCCGAGGCAGTCGATTTTATCAACCTAAACAAACCCAACCTGCTTTTGCTCGATATACGCTTGAGCGATGGAACAGGTTTTAATATTCTACAAAAAATTGAGCCTTATAACTATGCGCTCATTTTTATAACCGCGTATAACGAATTCGCCATTAAAGCCATTCGTTTCAGTGCCATCGATTATATTCTTAAACCCATTGATGTTGATGATTTTTGCAGTGCGGTAAACAGGGCTCTTTCGTCGATCAACAGCACAAAGCTGCACGATCAGGTAAGTACATTTTTTAATTATTACGAACGAAAAACACAAGACCGACGAATAGTGCTAAAAACCTCCGAAGCCATTAGTATTGTTGAAGTTAGCGACATTTGTTATTGCAGGAGCGAAAGCAACTATACCACATTCTATTTTATCGATGGAAAAAAAGTAATGGTGTCGAAAGTGTTGAAAGACTATGAAGATTTGCTCGAAGAATATGGTTTTTTCAGGCCTCATCATTCTTTTTTGGTCAACCTGAAATACATCAGCAAACTCGACAAATCCGACGGTGGCTTTTTGGTATTGAAAGATGGCAGTGAAATTCCGGTATCGACCCGCCGCAAAAAGAAACTGATTGAGGTTTTGGAAAACCTTTAATCCTCATTTTCGGTATTCACCATCCAGCTCGAAAAATTGTTCAAATAATTCCAATAGCTCTGTATTAAGTGCGGGGGCAGGTTGAGTTTTGGCAACAATTGACGGTAGCATTCGAGCCAAACCTCGCGACCTTTGGTGGTAATTTTAAAATGTGAATGCCGGCGTGTCATTGCCGGTTCGCCACGGTTCATGTTAAAATATGGCGGCCCACCCATTACCTGAATGAAAAAATCGGCAGCATGTTTTTTTGCCATTTCGAGCTGTTCGGGCACCACCGGAAAAAGGTGTTTGATGTCCGATTCGACCAATAAATCGTAATGATCGCTTACCAACTTTCGTATGCCCTCTTCTTTTAAAACTGCCAAAATACCCGGGCTGGGTTTTTGAACAGGTAGCCTTTCTCCAATTTTTGCGGGTGTTATATTGAAATCGATGTTTTCCATTTTTTAAAACTTTACGCAAAGGGAAACGGATTTGCGGGGAAAAGGTTTAATAAAATGACAATGGTTTTTGTTTGAGTTTCAAAATAAATTGTAGTTTTAATTTTTGTAGAAAAAAGTTGGATTATGATTAAGCAATTAATTTTATTTGGGATTCTAGTGGTTATGGTATCGAGTATTGCAAACGCTCAGCAAAGTCGTTATATGCCATATCCTCCTGCAAATGCTAAGCAGAGTGAGATGCTAAGAAGTCCTTTGTCAGAAACAGGAACAGATGTGTTGATACAAAATGTTCCATCGTATTTATGGCAGCATGGATGCGGACCAACTGCATTGGGCATGGTAATAGGTTATTACGATGCTTTGGGCTTTAGCGATTTAGTTGTTGGCAATTCCGAAACACAAACCGACAATGTTAATGCAATGATTGCAAACGATGACCACTATGCCGATTATTCAACGCCTGAAGACACATATCCCAATTTAATAAGCGACAAGTCGGATTTAGGCGGTGCACATCAGTCCAATTGTTTGGCCGATTTTATGTTCACCTCGTGGAGCTCCGAAAATAATTATTACGGATGGAGCTGGAGTAACGATATCAATAACTCATTTGACAGCTACATCCCTTTTGTCAATTCGAATTATTGGTATTATTCTGATTACGAATGGTTTTCACCTACTAGTAGTTGGGCAGTATTTAAAAATGAAATAGATAACAATCGTCCGGTTGTTTTACTGGTTGATAGTGACGGTGATGGAGATACCGATCATTTTGTGACAGGTATAGGATACAATGAGTCATCGGCTTCTTATGCTATTTTCGATACATGGAATCATTCAGTGCATTGGTTTTCGTGGCATGGGCTTGAGAAGGGTAATGCATGGGGGATTTATGGGTTCAGTACGTTTAGTTTAAAGTTTTCAATAACAGCAACATCATCGGGGAATGGAACGGTTGTCGGATACAAATATTTTTTCGCCAATCAACAGGTTACTTTAGAAGCAATTGCTGATGATGGTTATAATTTTGTAAACTGGACAGAAAATGGAACTGAAGTTTCTACTACATCAATTTACAGTTTTACTGCAACGGCAAATCGAACACTTCAGGCAAACTTTGAACAAAGCCCATCAATACCTGTAAATTTCGATTTAAAGTCAGTAGATATTACTTCAGATACTTGTTTCAACGCCACTCAAACCATCATCATTGCGGGTGATGACACTTATGTAACCGTCCAGCCAAGCGCCTCGGCCACCTTCATTGCCGGCCAATCCATCCACTTCCTGCCCGGTTTTCATGCACAAAGTGGCAGTTATGTGAGTGCGTACATTACTACCGATGGTTCGTTTTGCGATATGCTGCCGCAAAGTTTAGCTCAAAATGTTTATGAGCCCGAAGT
>JAFGAF010000299.1 GCA_016933815.1 Prolixibacteraceae bacterium | reverse complement strand
GTTGAGTTTGCGCCATCGCAGCAAGTGCCGTGTGTTCCGAGCAAATAATACCAGCCGTTGCGGTACATCATGGTTGTAGCTTCGCAGTCGATCGCAATATCAATTGCTTTGTTGCCCTCAACACGTTTACCGGTTTTAGGATCGAGCTCAATGAGCCTGATAAAGCCAAAATAAGTGCCGTATGAGCACCATAGTCGGCCATCGGGATCCATCAAAAGCCCGGGGTCGATAGCGTCGCAATCTTCATCGCCATCCGACGAGGCCACCTCAATGGCTTCGGTGTATTCAAAATCGGGCGAATTAGGGTCAAGTGTTTTGTTCCACATGGTTAAAATGCGTCCGTTGTGCCTGCCGCCCAAGCCTCCGCCTGTTGCACCGTACACAACCAGATACCTGTCGCCAATTTTCATTGCATCGGGGGCAGCACCACCGCCGGGCCTTACACCGCCGCCGTCCCAGGTCCAACCATCTTCCGATATTAAACCACCTCTTCCGGTACCAAAAGTATAGTATTTTCCGTCGCATTCCATTATTGTCGATGGGTCGTGTATAAATGGTTTGCCAATTTGAGCCATCGCTGTTTGAACCATAAACATCGACAACAGGGCTATTGTACCCAATATATTAATTCGTTTCATTCGTACTTAAATTTAATTTTTCAAAAAAGATTTTTGGCTGATATTATTCGCAGGTAATGGTAATATTTTTAACCGGCTGCCCGTTTTCATCGATAAAACGAACACAGAAATCACTCATTCCGGGGCCATTGATCACTGCACCCCTAACAATGTTTTTCCCTTTTTTAAGCGTTAAACGCGGCGATACGCAATCGTCCATCACCATGCGCCTGTCGCCCGACATAAATACGGCTTCTTCGCCATTCAGCCACCACATCGAAGCAGAATTCGAGCCTACGGCCATTCTTACATTTTCAATATCTTCGGGACTATTAACTACCGTTACAGCCAAAAACATCACACCATATTCTTGTTTTTGGAGGCCCGTAGCAAACCTGAACAACTTTACATTGAAATTGGTACTCTCGAGCGCATGCCATTTTAATTCTACTGTTTCCATCTCGGGTTCAGCAGGTTCTGTTTGACCTGGACGCATTCTAAAATCAGTAACAGCCGGCGGTTTAGGAACAGTAACAGTCACTTTATCGCCATTTTTTGGAAGAACAGTGAACTGATCTTTAAAATACTCTTTCGAAAAAGCCTCTCGAAGGTAGCTGTCGGTAAATACGGTGTTGCTACGGTTTGGTTTGCTAATAGGTTCGAGAAGCAACCAACGCTGAATAAAGCCGTCGGCATCGGGCGTTAGCTTTTTTGAAGTGGCCGGAACAAAGTACGGCGCAATGCTGCGTTGACTATCGCCCGGGGCAATACCATCAACCTTACCATCCGATGAATTTGTGCTTCCTTGCAGGATAAAGCCTGACAGAATCACAAGGGCCATCAATGGCAACCATGTTTTAATTTTAATGTTCATGATAAGAATTCTACAGTGTTTATGATTATAAAAAAATAAAGCTTTTAAATAGACTGCAAAACGCTTATTAAGTTTAAATGACTTTAATCATTTATTGTGCATTTGGAATAAAAATGAATATTTGTCGCAAAAAATTCATGTTACAAAACCGCACCAGCCGCTGCTGTCATCTTTCTGCATATTCCGAAGAGCTGGTTAAATAGCCACCAGCCGCTGC
>JAFGAF010000298.1 GCA_016933815.1 Prolixibacteraceae bacterium | reverse complement strand
TTATCATAAACAATTCCTTTAATAGTAATGTGCTTATTCCCAAATGTACGCAAATCAGGTATGTCATCTGCCTGTTGATATTCCGTATTAGTATCAGCCATGCCATATTTCGTTGCTCCAACTGAAAATAACAATACACCAGCAGCAACAATTCCAGAGGTTTTAAAAAAATTTCTTCTTGATGGGTTGTCTTTCATTATAGTTTAAGTTTCATTAACAACAATAATTCATGTTATAGTGATAGAATATTATTGAAAGTGATGCCACAAAGCTTCAACAATGGAAGCAACAATTTGTTTTAAAATATTTGGTAAAACGGCATAATTACTTTACTAACATTTAAAACTACAACAACATAAAATAATTTAATATGTACATAAAAAATCAAATATACAACAAATAACAACTTAATCATTACTTTAATTATAAATTAAGCGACAATAACACATTATTACATAAGCTCAAAACGCTCTTCCTATTGCGTTGAAGTTTACCCGGTCGGTAATGCAAATGATTTTGCCAACCCTAGCATCGTCTAAGGCAGAAAAGTTGAGTGGATTATATAAATCACCAACTAAAACTTTCTATTTGTCGTAATTCTTCACTTCTCCTGAATCACTAAAAGCATCAAGCTTTGTTTTAACAAACAAGTTGTAGCCGAAAAAATTCGCCTTAAAAAACCATCACCTTATTGCATTAACTATCATACACTTCCCAAAAAGACAATTCCAAAACAAAAAATAAAAAACAGTACATGAAATTTCACCATTAAACCTTGGCACCATTTTAATGTCAAAAAATATTTATCAATGTGCTACAATTATAACAATTAAACACTTTATGTATAACTACAAAATGCAAACTACTATGAAAATTAAGGCAACTCTTTTATTATCGTTGCTATTGTTGGGAGGCACTTTCGCATTTGCCCAGCTTTCGAAAAACCCGAATAAATTTTTGGGCAACATTACCACAGCGTATTCTATCAGAAGCGATTTTGGCGATTATTGGAATCAGCTCACTCCCGAAAATGAAACCAAATGGGCATCGATTGAAGGAACCCGCGATGTTTACAACTGGGAAACGGTTGACAGGCAATATCAGTATTGCAAGGACAACAACATCCCGTTCAAGTTTCATTGCCTTATTTGGGGCGCCCAATATCCGGGTTGGATGAACAACCTTTCGCAAAGCGAGCAATTGGAAGAAATTACTGAATGGTACGATGCTGTTGCCGAGCGCTATCCCGATTTGGACTATATCGATGTGGTGAACGAAGCGCTTCCGGGACATGCCCCCGCACCATACAAAAATGCACTGGGCGGCGACGGCACATCGGGTTACGACTGGATTGTAAAAGCGTTCATTATGGCCCGCGAGCGTTGGCCCAAAGCGGTGCTCATTTACAACGACTACAACACATTCCAGTGGAATACCGATGGCTTTATCGATTTGCTGAAAAAAATTGTGGCAGCCGGTGCCCCTGTTGATGCCGCAGGTTGCCAATCGCACGACCTGAACGACATGTCGGGCACTGCATTCAAAACGGTTCTCGAAAGAATCCACAACGAAACAGGGCTTCCAATCCTGATTTCAGAATACGATATCAATATACAAGACGATCAGCTGCAGTTGAAACGCTACCAAGAGCAAATCCCGGTTATGTGGGAAGCCGATTATGTGGCAGGAGTAACGCTGTGGGGCTATGTTTACGGCTCCACATGGGTCGATCACTCGGGCTTGATCAAAAACGGAGTTGAACGCCCCGCTTTGAAATGGCTTCGCGAATACATGCTCACCGATGCCGCCATTAACGCAAAGAGTCCGTTAATGAACGTTGGCCAATATGCCTACATCACAGCATCGGCTAACATGGTTGAGATTAACACCGAAGCCACCATTAAAGCAAAAGCATACAGCGAAAACGACAGCATTGCCCAAATATTGGTTTACGTGAACGATTCGCTGCTGAGCACAAGCAACGAATTGGCACTTGAACTGAACTGGACACCTACCCTTGCCGGCAGCTATACTTTTACCATGAAAGTATTGAACAGTGCCGACAGTATCATTTTTGAAAAAAACTGTACACTTAAAGCTTACGAACCAAGTACACCTTTCAGAGATGAACCAATTGCTTTGCCGGGTGTACTCGAAGCCGAAGATTTCGATAACGGAGAAAATGGCGTGGCGTACAGCGATACCGACGACAACAATGAAGGCGGACAATACCGTACCGATAGCGGAGTAGATATCGATGGCAGTGCCGAAGACGGATATGTTGTTGGTTGGACCTCGTCGGGTGAATGGTTGGAATATACGGTAAAAGTAGAAGAAGAACAAGTGATGGTTTTCTCGGCAAGGGTTGCATCAGGTCTGAACGGTGCTGCATTCAGGGTTTACATGGGCGATACCGACCTTACCGGCAGAATACCGGTACCACAAACAGCGGCCAACAGCTGGTCGGTTTATACCGAAGTTAAAGGCCGCACAAAACTTGCCATGCCGGTCGGAACCTATAAATTGCGTTTGGTTATCGAAAGCCCGTATGCGAATATCGATAAAATCACCTTCGAAACTTCAACAGGTGATGAAATACTTACAACACCATACGGCAGCGAACCAATTGCCATTCCGGGCACTATTCAGGCTGAACTTTTCGACAAAGGACTCGAAGGAGTTGCCTATTACGATAACAACAGCGAAAACGAAGGAAATGCCGAATTCCGCACCGACACGGGTGTTGACATTGTTAACGGAAACGGAGGCCGGGTAGTTGGCTACACTGCCGTAGGCGAATGGATGCTTTACACTGTTACTGTTGAAACCGAACAAGTTTATTATTGGACTGCCGATGTTTCTTCGGGAACAACAGGTGGTGCGTTCAGCATTTACATGGGCGACACCGACATTACCGGAAAAATACAAGTTCCAAAAACTGCAAACTGGGATACTTACACCAAGGTTACGGGCGAAACAACCATTGCATTGCCTGCCGGAACTTACCAGCTTCGTTTAGCAATAGAAAATGCCAATTGCAATATCGACAAGATTACTTTTGCTACCGAAAAAACAGGTTTTAACTCATGGGAAAGTGCCAGATTCGATGGGATTTACGAAGTACTCTCGGCAACGGGCATCAGTTGGGGAAATGTTGAAATCAGCAATGGCGACATTTCAATGCTTACAGGCAATTACCCTAAAGGCATTTACTTGCTACGCAAACTCGATGACAGTGGTGAAGTAAGGCGTATCGAAATTCGTTAACGCATTGATAAGAATGACAAACAAATAGTTGTTGCATACAACATTCAAACAACGAGGTGCTGAAGTCGATTTAGCACCTCGTTTTTTACCAAAATCAAACTGCATTGAAGTTCTGTTTTTAAAATTTTTTAAGCTTCAGGGTTTTAGTGTCGAAAAAGAAATTGGTGTTAATAGTACAGCAAACTTAAACCAAAAAAATGGAATCCGCCGGTATTGCGAAGTTGCCCATGAGGGATGATCCCGTTGTAATACCTAAAAAAAATGCCGGGCTTGCGAATGCCTTTGGCATTGTTGTAAAGCCATCCGAAGTAAACATTGTAATTCCATGTGCGTTTTTCGGGTATATCGGCAACATAACTGAACTGCGCACGGTTACGCGCCTCAATACTCAGTACATTTTTCCAACTGGACGAACACATTAATCCGTTGGTTCGTTGCCAATTTAGTTGAAAAAAGAATTCGAGATTGTTCTCGCTTTTGGGTATTTCGGCCCCTTTTACTTCGAGCGAATCAACAATGTAATATCCGTCGGCAAGCGACCACAGGCCTTGCAAACCTGCTTTCAGCGACAAAAGGTTTGTTTGAACGGTATCGGGGTCGTTCAATATAAAAGCAAGCTCCCACGACTCGTGCGTAATATTTATGCGCTTAAAATCGGGGAATTTCTGATATCCATGTATCGAATACTCGTCGCCCAAGTGGGTGCTTTCGTGAAAAACGGGGATCATCGAAAGGCCAATATTCCGAATGTTGTTTCTATCGATGTATTTCACCAGCCCGGTTCTTACTCCCATAAAATAATCGGTATTGATTACCGCAGCTGTTGGTGGGCCAAATAAATCGACCAACACATTGTTACCCACAAAGCCCGAACTTACAATTCTAATTTTCGAGTCGGGTAAATACGCGCTCACAAATGGCACGTTTACCCCAAGGTTGTTTTCAATAAAAGGGCGTTTGGTAAAGTCGCTCACAAAATAATAGCCATCGAGTTTATTCAAAAATCCGGTCTCCGATTTGAATGCGGTATTTCTGATTTCCGACAAAAATGGTTTTAAAGTATTGCTACTTTGCCCAAAAACGAAAACCGATTCTTGTGAAAAACCATCACAAACGAACAATAAAACAAATAAACAAATCGAACTAATCTTCATCATATCAATAATATAGCCAATGGCCCTTAAATTCACCCTTAGTATTCAACTCAATTGCAGGGAACGGAACTTTTACCACATTTAAACCCTGAAATAAAATTCTCAGAAACTTTGAATTGGTTTTAATTCTGGTAAAATCGATGTCCAACGACAGCAACAATTGCCTGTAACGTTGTGTTTCGGGTATTGTAACGCCATTGTATTCGGTTTTATTTTCGAACTCGCCAAACATTCCGCCGGCGCTATACCCCACTGCCACATTGAGCCATGGCGGCAAAACCGACTGCTTGGTTAAGCGGTTAAGGTTTCCCAAAAACCAGTAGGTATGCCCGTTATAGTCGTCGCTCAATTGTTCGAGCGGAGTACCGCCCAAGTAGCCATTGGCCATTTTTGCGTAAGGGCTGGGCCAAAACGAAAACTTCATGGTCACAACTTGTTCATCGAAAAAATACTCCTGGCCTATCACCAGTGCACTTCCGAAAGTATTAGCAACAATATCGCCCCACGAGAAGCCCCAGCCATAGTTTAAACCATCGGCAATTTCGATGGGCAATTGCAACATGAACCCCATTGTACCGCCATAAAGCAAGGCTTTGTTCTTCGACATTCCTGCACTTCTGAAGCTGTAGTAACTTATTCGGCTTTCGTGGTAAGCAGTAGTAGCGTGACCAAACTTATCGATTTGATTATAGCCTGCCAAATCGTTATAAAAATGAAAAGGTACTTTGGGACGATCCTTGTACCAAATTTTATTCAAATACAACCAGGTACCGGCATAAAGGCCAACGTGACTCCCTGCAACCCAGTACAAAGCTGTTTTGTTTAAACTATCGGGGAAATGGTAGTGCTCGGTGCGTTTACTGTCGCCAGAATTTTTCTTGTTAATTTGCGCAAAGGAGTTTAACGAAATGCAAAGTATTATTATTAGAATTATATACGAAGATTGCTTCATTATGTTTCAATTTTTTTCAAAAAACATCAAAAGATTACAAGCTGCAAAAGTAGTTCAATTTTTTTCGTTTTATAAAAAATCAAAACTAAAAAAGGCTGCCCACAAACGAACAGCCTTCTGTTATGTAACTTAGTTTATCTCACTTTTTTCTTTTGCGCAAACGCCAAAATGCGCCAGCTCCTATCAACGAAAAACCCAATAGAGAAGCAATAAATGGTACCGGAACAACATATGGATCGTTCAAACCTGCCGGAATTGGAGCTTCGATCAATGGTTCGTATCCGGTAGAATTAATTTTTACCCATTCGCCATCAGAATCAATCTTAACATTAATCCAGCCATAATGCATATGATCGTTAATACTAAAATAAACACCCAGGTATCCGCTCAT
>JAFGAF010000297.1 GCA_016933815.1 Prolixibacteraceae bacterium | reverse complement strand
GGTGTTTTCTAAAGCTCTATATAAACAATTTAGAAACCAATCCAACCAATCGGTGATATCGCCCGAGCTGTGCTGAACTTTTTGCAAAATTTCATAGTATTTCTTTCTCTCCGTTAGAATTTGGCTTGATAAACTATAGAATCGCTGAGAACTATTCTCTGAGCGGGCAAGTAACATATCGGATATTGCTCTTGCAATACGCCCGTTACCATCGTCAAACGGATGAATTATTATAAACCAAAAATGTGCAATTGCTGCTTTAAGAACGCTATCCAGATTTGTTTCTTTTTCAAACCAATTAAGAAAGAGATCCATTTCCTTTTTGACCACTTTTGCTGAGGGGGCTTGAAAATGTATTTTTTCCTTTCCCATTGGTCCCGATACAACTTGCATTTCTCCGTCGCGATAACAACCGGTATTGATTCTGTGCATTCCGCTCCAACCCGAAGGGAATAAAGCTGCATGCCAACCATAAATGCGTTCTTGGTCAAGCGGCTTATCGTATCTTTGAGTTGCGTCAAGCATCATTTCTACAATGCTTTCAACATTTCTATCAACATTTACAATACCTGCATAATTCATCCCAAGTCTTTTGGCAATGGAGGAGCGAACTTGTTCTTGTTTTAAAAATTCACCTTCTATTTCTGATGATTTCAAAACATCAAGTGTTAAAGTTGATAAAATTGTTTCCTCTTTAATTGAGAAACCAAGTGCGCTCATTTGGCCGAATATTTTTCCTTGCAGATGGCGAACTTTCCCTAAAATCGTAATAATCTTATTGTTGTCCCATGTAAATTCAGGCCATTTGTCAAATTCATAAATATATTTTGCCATGTGTTATTGTAATTATGCGGTAAATATACGTATTATTCTCCGCATATTTAATGAGATTAGCTCATTCTTTCACCGCAAAACTTTTTTGGGCATTGGTTACTAATCTGAATTCGAAATTTTTACGTCGAACTCTGGTTACTATTATTGACTCTGTTTATGCCGAATTATGCATGCCGATTTTAAGATAAAGTTGGAATAATAAGTTTGGGCTAAAGCCCGAATCCTTGATTATTCATGCGAAAGCCCAGGTCTAAGACCAAGGTTGTGAAAATCAATAGAAACGCAGGCTTTAGCCCAATAAAATACTTTTAATCAAACAATATTGTTTCGATTGAAAAAATCAAAAGCTACTTTCTAAATTCCGTCGGTACCGATATGGGCCAAGCCTTTTTTCGTGCCAATCCATGCCGAACCATCGTTGTCGAACTCAATGGCGGTAATGTACAGGTCGGGGATGCCTTCGGTAACGGTGCTCCAATTTGTACCGTCGAAAATGGCTAACCCCTTGCGGGTACCTACCCAAATTTTGTTATTGGGGGCTTGGTTGATGGCCAAAATATATGGGTCGGGCAATTCATCGTAATAATAGGTGAAGCTTCCATGGTCTTTAGCGTCGTGTCCGGTATGAATTTGTATGCCTTCGGTGCCGCCCATCCATTTTTGGCCTGCATTATCGACAAAAACAACAAACATGGTGTCGGTAATGCTCAAGCCGTTGTAAGGAAAGTCCCATTGGGTAGCTCCGGTGAAAGCGTCGATAGAGCTGTCGTAACCTGTTGCCCGGTAGAGTTTTGCGCCACTGGTTGCAAAAAAGTAATCACCGTCCCAACTCGAAATTGAATTAACGGCAAAATCTTCGGCATCCAAGTTAAACATACGTCCTTCTTCGTTTACCCTGAATTTTTCCTTCTTCCAGGTGTCGTTGTAATTCAATGTAATGCCTTGTTGAGTCCCAATCCAAAGTTTCGAATTTTCGTCGGTATAAAAGTTGTTTGCCTGCTTGCTACTCAGTTTTTCGCTTGCAACATCGGTAAGCACAAAATCGTTATCCGATAAAACAGCATTCGATATGCCATTTTCGGTACCAATCCAAAGTTGGTTACCTTGTTTTTCGAATAAAAGGGCATGCACTTTGCCCGATGATGGGAAAATAATTGACTGATAGCCTTCTTCTACAGATCGGTAAAGGCCGTTGTCGGTGCCTATCCACTTGGTATTGTTGTTGTCAACAGCAATGGCATTTATGGCTCCCGAAAGGGTTTGAACGGTTTCTCCCTGCCATTCGGGCTCGTCGTTTCCACAAGCCCACAAAATCAATACAAGGCTCGATATGCTTAAAATTCTATATAAATTCATATAAAGGTGTTAATTAAAAAATTTTCTTATTGTACAATTAGCTTTATTGTTTTTTGTTGAATGCTGTTCTTTGAACCGATTTGTACCCTGCAATTATAAATTCCTTTTTCGATACCGGAAAGTTCGATTTGTTGTGTTTGCTTGCCGGCTGTTTGCAACATATCTTGAACTATAGTTGTAACTTTTCCGTCGATAGCAATCAGTGAAATGCTAACTTTTGCATCGGTATCGAGTTGGTAGCTTATTTGTGTTTGTTGGGTACATGGGTTGGGATAAGCTTTTAATGCTGTGTCGAATTTTGGGAGTTCGTTTACGGCATTAGCCATGTTGCCAATTTTAACAAGTTCGATACCATTGCCTGTTCCCAAATTTTTTGAGTATTGCTTGCTGCTTGCATTGTTCCAGTGTTCGTGCACGCCAAGCGATTTCAGCTCTGAGCCGTCGTCTTCGGGGTCGTAGCTGATGTTTGATGGCCAGTTGCTTTTATCGGCAGCTTGGTGCAGGTAATCGTCAACAGCCGGGAAAAACGGGCGATCGTTGAAATTTTTGTTGTTTTCGGCTTCGGCCCTTAAAAAGTCGAGGCTAACCGACTCAACAGCAACCCCATCCTGCGAAAGGAATATTGAGTTGGGAAAGTCGTTATTGAAAGGCTCCATGCCCCATTTAACGGGCATATCGGTTGCTTCAATGCCGGCCCAAAGAGCATCAACCATAAACAAAACGGTGTTGCCCCCCAGTTTTTCGTGTCCCATTAAATCAACCAGTACGCGGTACATTCCATATTCGCCCCTGTCAATGGCATCCTGATCTTCGTTTTGCGAGCAAATTAAGCCGGGGTGAAGGCTAGCTGCCGAATTTCTACTGTTGCCATGTGACCCGAAGTGCAGTTTGGCACAAACCGAAATGCCGTTACGCGCATGTGCCTTAAGGGCGGCTGCATTGATCAAATAATCGGCACTTTCCATTTCTTTCATTAAGGTGCTGCAGCCGCTGGCATCTGGCATTTCGCTGCCATTGTCGGAATAGTGGATGATGCGGTTCGACCAACCGGCCGATTGGGTGCGCCCCAAATTAGTGTAGCCATCCCTGTCGAGAATGATTACGTTGGGGTACCTGCTATGAATAGCGTCGTACATGCTTTTGTAAACATGGGTCATGGGTTCGCCCACATATATTTTTTCTTGAGGTATTTTGCAATCGTCAACAAGTTGTTTGATAAGTGCAACCACGGTTGCAGGCGTTGTGCCCGACATGGCAATGTTGCGTTCACCAGTCATGCGCGAAGTGGTTCCGGTCTCCGATAAATCCATTCGGTTAACGGCCCATCCGGCTTGCCCGTTGTTCACTTTAATGAAAACTGTTTGCCCGGTTTCATAGCCCGAAGCTTTACCCAGTTTTCGTTCGTTAAAGTTTTTGAACAGAGCATCCCAGGCGTCGGCTGTATTTTCTTTTCCGGCAAGTTGCTTAATGGCATCGTCCATCATGGTGTTTACCACAGTTTGGTCGTTGTTTTCCTCCATGAAAAAAGCATCGTCGATTTTGTTGGTGCAGTTTTCGTTGGTGGCATCTTCGTCCCAAACCCAAACAACACGGCCGGGGTTCACGCCAATGCCTTCACCCATGGGGTTGTTGGGGCCATCGGGCAATGCTTCGCGGGTAAATGTAATGGTATTTGAGTAGGCCGGTTGCGAATCGTTCCAGTTAAATACAATTAGCAGGGCAACACCTGTAATCATTGCAAATGCAGCCGATAAATATTTGGCTTTTTTAAACCGATCGACAGCTTTTTTGAATGCCAGTGTTAAACCGCCTAACGACAGCAGGTACAAAACGAAGCCCGACATGATAGGGGCTGCTGTTCTCATACACGGATATCCGGCCCTTTGAGGTTTGGGGATTACCCTAATCAGAAACCACAAAGTGGAGGCAATGCCCATAACAATGAAAATGAATTTTGCGGGTAGTTTGTAGTTCACCATTTTTTTGCGTAAAACGCTAAATTTGTTGAGGTGATGATTTTGAATTCTCATAGGTTACATTTTATAGTTAAAAATAAAGTATAATTAGACCATCGCCACAAAGATAGGTTTAACTGAGTTGGATTTTTTTTTTGAAATACTTTTTTCACTTTTTGATCTAAAAAAGTATTCGATATAATATATCGTGCTTTATATCGTTTTTTAAATAAAACTTTAACTAACCACTTAAAGTGCTCTTATGATTAGATTTATTTTGGTTCTTTATATTCTATTATTGATCTGTTCTTATGGATGTGATTTTATCGATAGTTCTAATATTGAAAAGCTGTCAATTAATGTCGAAGATGCCAATAAACAAGTCAATTTATCTGAGTTAGTAGATTCTATAAGTTATATCAGATTAGAAACCAACCCGAATTGCTTATTAGGTAGAATACGTCAGGTCATCATTAAAAAGAATCATATTTACATATTAGATATAAGCAGTCATGCCATTTTTGTTTTTGACAAATATGGAAAATTTGTTTCCAAATTGGATAAAAGAGGCAAAGGACCCGATGAGTACAGCAGTTTAGGCCCTACGCTGGTCGATGATGATGAAAAGTATATCGAGCTTTTCACAAACACCAATATAGGTTATAGCAGAGTGCGTTATTCTATCCCTGATTTTAAGCAAATAGAAAAAGTGAAAATTCCAGGTTCAAGAATGAACAGTGTTAGTTATCTGGATGATAATTATTACTTTTCATCATGGGGACTACCAAGCTCGCCTGATGTTGATGTTAAGGAACACTGCGTTGTTGTGTTAAAAGACAGTACAAATGTCGGAACATTAATTAATAAGAATGTTAAAGCTTCAAATCATTTTTATACTCCCTTTCTTCAACCATTTACCCAAAATGATAATAAAGAATTATTTATTTCTGTTCCCTACGACAAGTATTTTTATAAGCTGGCTGCTCACGATGCGATACCTTTTCTAGAGTTAGATTTTGGAAGAAATGGAATACGTGAAGCAATAGGTAAAAAGACAACGGACGAACAATTCGAATATATTGAAAAGGCTCGAAACAAAGCTTTTTTCCATCTGCTGAGCTTAAATAATGACCAAATTATGGTAATTAATTATTACCATAAAAGAGAAGAGGAAGCCAGTAATTTTAGTAAAGAGGATAAACGTACATATATAAATTTGAAGCACAATAATAAGATATTGCATACTAAAAAAATTATCAATGATATTACGGCTTTTCCTCATGAAATCGATATAAATATTGCTCCGTTGAATAATGTTGTAAGAGATGTTTGGCATGATGGCTATTTGGTTGATATTGTGATGCCTTACGATGTTATGAAAGATGGTGTAAAAGAAATATTTACAAATGAAGTTGGGAGTGTGTCCATATCTGACAATCCAATAATCGTATTAATGAAATTAAATTAGTATATGGCAAAAACAAAAATCGCTGAATATCAGTAGGGTAAGCACATAAATGCTTGAAAAATCTGAATATTAGTATTTTACGAAAGATTTCCACATCAATTAGTAAGAGTGATGATATCCAGAGTTGAGCATAAAAGTAGTGAATTAGTTTCCATTTTCCATCAACAAACAGGTTGGAATTTGGCACGGGTAAAGTTCTTTGTTTTAATAAAACCCCCACTAAAAGGGCAAAAACTGTAAAATAACACTTTACCTTTTAAAATAATCATAAATGAATTATAGAGTTGTAATAATAATTATGGCATTTGCACTGTTTGTGTCATGTAAAGAAGACCAAGAGTTAGGTAGCATATTACCGATTTCAAGTATTGATCCTGTCGAAAATTTTGATTGGGATATTGAATGCTATGAATATATACCTTTAGAAACAAATAGTGATATAATGTTAAGTGGAATTGATAAAATATTGGTTAGCAAATCATATTACTATGTGTTAGACACTAAATCAAATTTTGGATTATTTTTATTTGACAAAAAGGGAAAATTTGTAAGGACG
>JAFGAF010000296.1 GCA_016933815.1 Prolixibacteraceae bacterium | reverse complement strand
TATGGGACACGAAATTGCTCATGCTGTAGCCCGCCATGGCAACGAACGCATGAGCCAAGGTTTAATTGCTCAGTTTGGTGGAATGGCTCTTGATGTTGCCATGAAAGAACAACCCGAACAAACCCGTTCGATTTTCTTAAATTCATACGGCATAGGTGCTCAGGTTGGCTTAATGTTGCCGTTTTCGCGCAAGCACGAGTACGAAGCCGACGAGCTTGGCCTCATTTTCATGACCATGGCTGGTTATAACCCAAACGAAGCTGTTGCTTTTTGGAAACGTATGTCGAAACTGGGCGGAAGCAACGTACCCGAATACTTGAGTACCCACCCTTTGAGTGAAAAAAGGATTCAGGCTTTAGAGAAACTTTTACCCGAAATGGAAAAATACAAACCTTAAAAATGAATAGAAACATTTGAATTTGTTGTGTTTAGCTTCTTGTTTTTAATCAAAAAAAATTATATTTGCCACAAACTAACTTAAAATGTTATGGAAGCCTTCAACACAAACAGAAACGATAGTTCACAAAAAAAAGAGAACATTCAGGAAATATTTTCGAGAGGCGTGAAAGCCGGTAATCGTACTTATTTTTTCGATGTAAGAAAAACAAAAAGAGACGAGTATTATCTTTCAATTACTGAAAGTAAGAAGCGTTTCAAAAACAATGGTGAAGCTATTTTTGAAAAGCACAAAATTTTTCTCTATCGCGAAGATTTTCACAAATGGGTTGACGCTTTGAATGAAACCTTATCGTTTATTGAGGAGCAACAACCGCTTGTTGGTGAAGATTGTGATCCTGAGCTTGTTACGGCTGAGTTTTCGAACATCGAATTCGACGATATTTAAACAATTTATAAGACATACCTATTGTAAAGCTGCTCGATGTTTTCATTGTCGATGGTTTTGCCTATTGCAATGATCTCGCTTACAGCATGGTAGTTATCGTAGTTGCTACTGGTTATTGTATCGTAAACGATTTGGATATGAGCTACTTTGTTGTTGCTCATTACAATATAACCTTTTGCCCGAAAACAAACTTTAGCCAGTTCGCATAAAAAATCATGCAATTTTTCTTCATTAATTCTTTTAGGTGTTTTCAATATGGCTGTTGAAAGAGCAGGTCGGCCCGACGAATTTGGTGGGATTACAATATTTTTTAACTCTTTTGGGGCTATCGAAAAATCCTTCCACCAGTCCCAATCAGTTATTGCACAGTGTTTGGTTTGAATTATTTTAGCCGAAGGGTTTAATTTTCTCAATTCCTTGTCGATTTCGGAAAGTTGGTTGTTGTTAACCAAGTCGGTTTTATTGAGCAACAACACATTGGCCATGCGAATTTGGTGCAGCACACGCGGCATTGTGCGTAAAGCTCTTGAATAATTAAGAGCATCGACTATGGCAATTGAACCTCCAAGGTAAATTTTTGATCTTAAAACCGAATCGGTCATTACTTGCGAAAGGGTAGTTGGATCGGACAAACCCGATGCCTCGAGGTAAATGGTTTGGGGTTGATGCTTTTCGAGAACCTGTTTTAGCGTGTCGATAAAATTTGAAAGCAAACAAGCGCAAAATACCGATCCGTTATTGATTTCGGTTATTTGAATACCTGGCGCAAAGTTTTTGAGATCGATAACATCGATACTGCCCGGAGCAAATTCGTTTTGAATAACAGCAATCTGCCCAATGTTTTGCTCGTTTTTCAATAAATTTTTCAGAAAAGTAGTTTTGCCACTTCCCAAAAAACCGGTAATTAAATAAAAAGGTATCATGGCTTATAATGATCTAAAATACGGCTCATTAATTGATCTTTAGGCGGAATTACCGAAATAAATTCAACCTTTCCGTTAATGCAAATAGTTGGCAGGTTTTGTATCCCTAAAGCCATCATCATTTCAATACCTTTGGGGTCTTTAATGCTAAATTCATAATATTCGATTTTGTCATTTATATTCAAACCATTAACGGCATGTTGAACAGCTTCGACCATATATTGACAAGGTGCACACGACGATGAGTCGAGGGTAATAATATCGATAATTACTTTTTCTTTTGAATAACGATCCGAAATGTCGGCTGCTTTGTACTTGCCCTGTTCAATTTTTTTTAATCGCAATAATTCGCGTTTATATTCATTGTGAACCAATTCGGCAACAGCAATCAGGTTTTCGGGTGGGGTAGCAAAGGCCAAATCGCAACCGGGAGCTAAAATAAACCCTTTGTTGCCTCCGGTTTGCATACATTCAAGTGCATCGCGGCCGGCATCGTCGGCAGTACCCATTAGTAACGAGACGGTTAACTTTAAGTTGCCGCCAAAACTAACGTTATGTCTTAGTGCAATATCGCGAACATAGTCGAGTGGAATGTTTTCGTCAATTGAAATATTATTTGGTTCGCAGATGCACATTGCTTCGATATTTTGCATTGCATTTCCGCAAACAAAAAATGAACTTTTTCCACCCTTTTCTTTTATTGATTTGAACAATGCAGAGCAATAAGGCGACACGAAAGCAGTGAAAGAATCGCTGTCGATTTGACTGGTCATCGGATCGACAACAGCAATAATATCGGCGCCTGCTTCGAGGTAATATGTAGCCATTGCGATAGCTACCTTCTCGGTAAATGCTATTACTTGATGAAGTTTTTCGGGGTCGGTATACATCATCAAAAAAGCTTCGGTGCCCAACAAATGAAGTGCTAAAGTGAATGGCCCGGTTATTAGGCCGTAAAGTGCAATGTTGGTGTGTTGTGAACGAAGTACTGCCGTGGCTTCTAAAACCAAAGGTATTCGTCCGTCGAACTTTGATGGAACTCGTAATTGGTCAATTGCTAGCCCCTCGGCCAAGGGGTGCGATATTACCGCAGGTGGATTTTGGCTGTCCCATTTTAATTTACAACCTAAAATTTCGGCTTCAATTTGCAAATCGAAAGTAACCGGGATTCCATCGGGTTGGTACATCTCAATGGCCTTATTTGCCGCAGCTACTATTAATTGCGACGATTGAAGATACTCATCGGCTTTCTTATTAATCAAATAAGCACCATGAACTCCAACAAATGGCACCCATGGCGGACGTTTAGTTGTTTTGCATTCAAATGCACAAAAAATTATATCCTTACCTTTCATTTGTATGTTTTATAAGTTTGGTTAAAATGGTTCGGTATTGAAATTCAGAAGTGATTTAGTTTTGTTTAATTTGCATTTTTTCGGCCAATTGACGTGAAAATTCTTCACCACTAAAACGCGATACAACTGCAAAAGCAAACTCAACTGCAACACCGGCACCCTTTGCGGTAATTATGTTATCATCAACTTCGACAGAATTTGCGGTGTGTTTTGCGCCATAAAGTTCTGATTCGAAACCGGGAAAACAGGTTGCCCTGCGATTTTCGAGTAACTTATTGTGACCCAATACCAAAGGAGCAGCACATATTGCACCAAATAGTTTATGTTTACTGTGATGTTCTAATATACAATTTTGCAATCCCTTATGTGTGTCGAGATTTTTAGCACCGGGCATTCCACCGGGTAAGAAAATCATATCGCTGTTTGAAATTTTTTGCTCATCGAACAAACTGTCGGCCAAAACCGAAATCTGATGTGATCCGGTAACAATCAATTCATCGCTGATCGACATCATGGTTACTTCGAAACCTGCCCTACGCCAAATATCAACAGGTACAAGGGCTTCGATTTCTTCAAAACCGTTGGCTAATGGAACTGAAATTTTAATCATGGCTATTTGTTTAAATTATACAATGTTACGCATACTGGTTTGGAAATATGTTGTTTAAATTCTGTTTGCGTGAGTTTTCCTGTATCGATATTGCGTTTTAACACTTCTATGCTATTGCTGTTTTGATTGGCCACAATTAAAAATTCGCCATTAGGAGTTATTAAAAAATTTCGTGGCCAATTTATATCCTTGGTATAAAGCTCAGTCAATTCAATTTTCATGGTTTCTTCATCTACCTTATAAACAGCAATGCTGTTGTGACCTCTGTTTGATGCATAAAGATAATTCCCATCGGGGCTAAAGTGTATGTCGGCACATTGATTATTGTTCATATAATCAGCGGGCAATGTTGATTCTGTTTCCAAGAGAATATTAAATATTCCTTCATTATCGGGGGTGAAAACGGTTACTGTACTGTTCAACTCACTTATTACAGCCATTGCTTTTCGCGAAGGATGAAAAGCAATGTGCCTGGGGCCCGAACCGGGCAACATTTCTATTTCAGAGATTCGATCTAATTCATTGTTTACGAGACAATAAACATATATTTTATCGGTGCCTAAATTGGCTGAATATACATATTTTTCATCAAGGTCGGGTTTGATAAAATGGGCATGAGGTTCGTTTTGTCTGTTGGTATTCGGACCACTTCCGGTATGTTGATCTGAATAGATTGTGCCATTTGCTTTACCCGATGCGTTAACGGGTATGTTTATTACATTTCCGGTATTGTAGTTAGCAACAAGTGCGTTGTTAGTACTTTGGTGATAAGCAACATAACAAGGAGCATTGCCTTTGCTTAAAAAACTCGCTGTTTGACTGAGTTCTCCATTCTGAGGATTAATTGAAAAATTAATAACTTTTCCGGGGCCGCCCCAGTCTTCGCTAACAGTCCATAAAAATTTATTGTCGGAAGTAATGCATTGGTACGATGGATTAATTAAAGTTGTTAAAAGCTTGGGCGTTGTTATTTTACCTGTTTGATTATCAAATTCCGATAAATAAATCCCTTTACTGGTTCCATCGGTATATGTTCCAATGTACAAAACAAAATTATCAACTTGTAAGGTATCAGTATTGCCCTCATCCGTAATGGAATCTGTAACAGTATTGTTATCAACAGTTGTTGAATCTGTTGTTTCAATTGTTTTGTCATCGATATTTTCATTTGGCGTTTCGTATGGTGCCTCTTTACATGCAAAGAGAAAAAATGAAGCTACAATTATTAGTTTTAAGATGTACATGTTTATGAATTTATAAATTTATTGAGGTAACCAAAAGCAAAGGTAAGATGACCTTGCTTAATTATGGTAGCATTTTTAATTATTTCGTTCTCTTTTTTAGCAATTAACAGCGGCAAGACCTCTTTTGCAAGTATTCCTGAAAAATAATTAGTTGAATCGAACGGAAGCATCGAAGGTAGATTGGGAACAGTTGAAACGTGTATGTTATCAACCGACGAAAAGGGCGGTTCTATCAAACATTTAAGCGGATTGTAATCGTAAAACGGAGCGTTGATGCTTGTTTCTTTAATACTGCTGGCAATTGGGCCATTAATATCGCAGCTTATATCGGTAATAATTCTTAATCGGTTTTTGGTATTCGATAATTGTTGCTTATCAAGCAGTACCGGCATGCCTTTTTCCCAATAATGACATGCAAAATAAACATCGCAATTGAGCACATACCTGTGAAGTATCGATTCGTATTGGTGTGGGTTTTGTTTAAAATGAGTTTTTGAATATCGAATTCCTTGTTTATGAACAAAATAATCACGTGGAGATAAAACAGTGTATATTGATTTTTTGGCTTCTTTTGAAAGTATTTCATCGGGCTTAACGGCCTCAATGTTCATTCGCTTAAGGGTGTCAATTACGCCTTTTGAACTATTTCCGGTACCGCTTATTGCAATTTTAACGGCAGGCATCTCAATATTCGAAAGCAGTTGGTACAATTCGTCAGCATTGTTAAATTTGCTAACTTCAGGCAAGTTGAAACAATTGTGTGCCTTTCCTATAGCGCTCATTCCAATATATGCACCGGCAATACCGGCCCAGTAGCCAAAAGCAGCAATTCGTTTGGCCGATTTTTGCGTAAGGTATTCGTAATCGATTAAAGTAATATTCTTACTAACAAGTGATTTCAGATAATCTTTTTTGTCGTTTTGCATTTTGGCAACATGGGCAAAAAAGAGGTAAGTTTTGCCTTCAATTATTCGTTCTTTTTTTACTTCTTTTAGTCCTATTAGAATGTCGCAATTGCTTAAAGTATTGGTTATTTCGGCTCCGGCCTTTGCATATTCTTCGTTATTATAAACCCTGTTTTTCGATGGTTCAACTTTAATTTTTAAATTTTTATAGGTATTCAACAGGTAATGAGCATCGGTTGGACTTAATGGTGCCCTCGATTCCTTTTCTCTCGACTCGCTCAATATACCTATTGTGTATGTGTCCATTTGCAGTTAGATTATAAAATCCCTTAAAAATATCAAATAATAAGATTTTTTCTGAAATTTTTAAATGAAATACAACTGCATATAAGTTATTTTTGCTAAAAAATACTGAAACATGGTTTTGTTTAATAACAATTTAATTTTTGCTGATGATTTACCTGTTTACTCAAAACAAGCCTTAATTGTTTATGAGGTGATGCGGGTTATCGATCATGTACCTCTTTTTTTCGAAGATCATTTTGAGCGCTTATTGGCTTCGTGTGTTAAAATAAACCACATCATTAATATCGATGCTAATAAATTATTGCTTCAGTTGGTTTCGCTTAGTAAACAAACTGGTATTAGCGAGGGAAATGTAATGATTAAAGTGATTTTTGAACAGAACGCCCCCGACATTATAGCCATGTTCATACCTCATAATTACCCAAATGCAAAAGAATACCATAGTGGGGTAGCGCTCGATCTTCTTATTGCGCAACGTGAAAATCCCGAGGCCAAAGTTGTTCAACAAAGCATAAGGTCAATGGCCGATGAGTTAATTCGCGTAAAAGGCGTTTACGAAGTTTTATTAGTGAATCAAAAAAATTCGATTACCGAGGGAAGCAGGTCTAATTGTTTTTTCGTTAAAAATAATTGTTTGTACACAGCGCCGCTATCAAGTGTTTTAACAGGCATTACATTGTTAAAAGTAATTGAAATTGCCCGCGAGAAGCATATTAATGTTGAATACAAAGCCATACAGGTTTCAGAAATATCAGAATACGATGCATTGTTTTTGACAGGTACCTCACCCAAAATTCTACCGGTAGCCAATGTTGGTAAATATCATTTTAATGCACAACATGAAATGATCGGAATTTTACTTGATGCCTACAATTCATTGATTAACATGTATGTTTCAAAAAAGAAGGAGGCCTGTAAGAGCCTCCTCGAATAAATTGGTATTTGGTAAATTATTAACGCAAAGGGTATTTCTTTAAAATTTGATCTGAATTTTTAAGAATATCGATGTACTGGGCTCTTTTGTAAACAAATTCGTCGTTAAGCTTTTCTTTCGAGAGTTTTCCTCTGAAATCGTCTAAACTGTTGTAGTTTTTCTTATCCATCCATTTTTGCATTTCGTCAATTACGGTTGAAGCGTACGAAACACCATTTTCGTAAAATGCACTAACCATTTGAACAGCATTGGCACCGGCCAAAATCATTTTTATGGCATCGGCACTTGTTTTAATGCCTCGGTTAGCAATAACCGATGCTTTAATTTTGTTGTAAATAAGCCCCACATACCTAAGTGTAACCTGATAATCTCCCTTGCGAGTAAGGTCCCAAGGGAAATCAAATTCTTCGGAATCGATATTGATATCGGGCTGAAAAAAGCGGTTAAACAATATAACCCCGTCGGCTCCCGCTTGGTTTAGTTTCGAAATAAAAGCGAGTGGATTTGTATAAAAACTGCTTATTTTAACACTCACAGGAATTTTAACTGCTGCTTTAACTTCTTTCAAAACTTTTATTTGGTGCTCTTCAATCATTTTTGCATCGGCATCGGCGCTAATCGGAACCCGGTAAAAATTAAGTTCCAAACCATCGACTCCTGTTTCGGCTAACATTTTTGCATATTCGACCCACGTTGGGCTATAAATAGCATTTAAACTGGCTATTACCGGAATGGTAAGCTCGTTTTTTGCATTTTTTAGCGCAAGCAAATGTTCTTTCGGACCGGCATGTTCAATTTCAGGGAAAATCTTTTCCATTTCTGCCGATCTGAAATCGTATTCATGCAATTCTTCTTCAAATTGCAACGACTCAAGTTGAATTTGTTCTTCGAATAACGATTTATAAACAATGGCAGCAACACCAGCCTGTTCGGCTTTTTTAAGTTGATTGATATCGGAAACCATGTTGCTGGCACCTAAAATGATTGGGTTTTTTAGCTTTATACCCATGTAAGTTGTTGATAATTCAGCCATATCGTTTAAAATTGATTATACTTTAGTTATTGTTTCATAAAAACAAATGTTGTTGTTGAATTGTTTTCCTGATTTTAAATGTTTTCAAAAGAATTTGATAACATTATCTTTAGAGAATCTTTATAGGGGTATGATTTTTTAGACATAGTTTTGTCGCATTGGCTTTAAATAGCAAACTAATAATTAATAAGATGAAATTTTTTTTGCCGCTTATTTTATTCATATTGTCGGGTTTTGTTCATGCGCAAGATTTGGTAATACTTCACACTAACGATTTGCATTCGCACCTTAACGGACTATCGCCTGAGGCTGAATACACTCCTTTTGAGGATGACAACGATGTTACGCTGGGCGGTTTTTCGCGCATTGCAGGTTACATAGCACAACAAAAGTCAAGTAACGACAAAAAGCTTTTGGTGCTCGATGCCGGCGATTTTCTTATGGGTACACTTTTTCAGCAAATTGAATTACAAAAAGGCTTTCAGCTTAACCTTATGCAGAAGATGGGTTACGATGTTGTAGCAATTGGCAATCACGAATTTGATTTTGGCCCCGATTCATTGGCAACTATTATCAACAAGTCGAAATTGAATGGTGCTATACCTGAACTGGTTTGTTCAAATTATTCAGCATCGAAAAACAAACATGATTTGCTTAATGAATTATTTATAAATAAAACTATTTTACCATATAAGATAATTGAAAAAAACGGCTATCGAATTGGAATATTTAGCATTATGGGTAACGATGCAATGGAGTCGATACCCGAATATCATAAGGTTAAATTTGAAAATCCAATAAAAGCTGCACGTAAAACTGCACGATTATTAAAAAAGGACAAAAATGTTGATTTAGTTATTGCCCTTTCGCACAGCGGTGTTGTTTACAATAAGAATGGGCAAATCGAAGGAGAAGATATTAAACTGGGTAAAGCTGTATCCGATATCGATTTGATAATTAGTGGCCATTCGCACAGCACTTTAGCCGTTCCGGTTCAAGCAGGTAATTCGCTTGTGGTTCAAACCGGAACAAAAGGGCAATACGTAGGCCATATCGAAATCAACTTCGATAGCATGCGCAAGCCTTTGTTTCAGTACAAATTAGTTGAAATGAACGATAAAATTAAGGCCAGTAAAGAAATTCAGCAAATTATCGATTCGAATGTATCGCTCATCAACCAGCAAATTTTAACCGATATTGGCGTTGACTATTACGAAATTGTTGCCGAAACCTCGTTCGATTTGGTGCTAAACGAAAAGCTGCCACTCGAGAGCAATTTGGCTCCGTTTGTTGCCGATGCCTTGTATCATCAATTAAACAATGCATCGGATATAGGTTCCGATGTGGTGATGGTTGCTTCGGGCGTAATTCGCAATAATATTAAAAAAGGAACCAATGGCTATCAAAATATCAACGATATATTCAATATTATGCCATTAGGAATGGGCGAGAACAATGTTCCGGGTACGCCATTGGCCAAAGTTTATGTAAACGGTCGTGAATTAAAAAATGTAATGGAATTGATTTTATCGGTAAAAAATACACTGCCTCATTACTTCGTTCATTTTTCGGGCATGCAAATCAAAGCCGATCTTAACAAAAAACCATTCAAAAAAATTGAAGAAATAAGTATTGGCAATAGTATAAGCGGTTATACACCAATTGATATTTCACCCAAAAGCAATCAGCTGATTAGTGTAACATCGAATACCTATATGGTTAGTTTTATTGGGAAACTAAAAAAAATGAGTTTGGGTTTGGTAAATGTCGTTCCTAAAAAACAAGATGGAGTTGCGGGTTACGGAACCGACTTTTTGATTGATATTGACAGCGAAAAAGAAGGCATACAAGAAGCCAAGGAATGGTTGGCTATTTATTCGTACATCAAAAGTTTTAACGATTTAAATAACAACGGAATCCCCGATATTCCCCATAAATATAAGGACATGCGCATCCAATTGATCGATGTTGGAGAGAAATAATATTTAAACCATCATTTCTTTAATGTAGTAGAATAACATTAAACCCGAAACAATAAGTTTGATCAGTGTGCCTCCCAGAAATCCCATGAAGGTGCCAAAACCCGATCGCAAAGCTTCGGATGAGTTTTTGCCAATAGAATATTCGCCAATAACTGCACCCACAAAAGGACCAATTATTATCCCAAACGGGGGAAACAAAAACAAACCAAACAGCAACCCGATTATGCTTCCCCAAATAGCCCTTTTGCTGGCACCATATTTTTTGGCTCCCCAAATGGGAATATAATAGTCGAGAATTGTTACTCCTATTGCAATGGCAGCCCATAAGAACAAAAAATCGGCTTCGAAATGATACTTTTTAGTAAAATGAAGCATCAGTAATCCTATGTACGACAAAGGAGGCCCCGGTATAACAGGCAGTACGCAACCAATAATTCCTGAAAAAAGAAAAATAAAACCCAAAATAATCAGCAAAATATCGAGCATAAGATCATAAGTTTTTGTTTTTGTAAAAATAACTACATTTTTTGTAGATAATTGCTTATTTTGCCCTACTTGAAAAATAAAACCAAATCTGATGCAAAAATTTTCCGATATTCTCACTTTAATCGACTCAATGATAGGTGGTTCACAATGGTTTGTATTTTTACTGTTGGGAACCGGCTTGTTTTTCACCCTTTATTTAAAATTTCCGCAAATAAGGTTTTTTAAGCAAGCCTTTTTTATTGTAAGGGGTAAATTCGATAAAGAGGGAGATAAAGGCGACACCAGCCATTTTCAGGCACTAACAACAGCATTGTCGGGTACGGTTGGTACCGGAAACATTGCAGGTGTAGCACTTGC
>JAFGAF010000027.1 GCA_016933815.1 Prolixibacteraceae bacterium | reverse complement strand
GTATTTGCCGTTTTGCTGGTTTCAGGTTTGCTCTTCTGGTTCAAAAAAAACAAGGAAAAAACCCTGAAAGAACATAGAAAATCATTAGGGTTTTTAAAAGGGGCTTTGCTAAACATCGTTAGTATTCAAGTATTGCTTTTTTGGTTCCTGGCGACTACAGTACTTTCCACGAAACAATGGTTACCAAACTCATTTCCTGAGGTTTTATTTTTTCTCACTGGGGTTTGGCTGGCAAAAATGGCGGTGTTGAAAGGTTATGCCTTTCTGGCAACGAAAGTAGCCACGCACGCAGAAAAATTTTCGGCCAATACCAACCGCATCATTGGCATTGTGCTAATCGGTGTGGCCATCGTTCAATTCGTGAAATTCTAAATTATAATATATGTTGCAAAAAATTTATATTCCGAATATCCCGGAAACAGGGAAAAAACGTATTGTCATTGTTGGCGGTGGATTTGCCGGGTTAAAGTTTGTTCAGAAATCGTTGTGTGCCCACTACCAGTTAGTACTGTTGGACAAAAATAACTACCACCAGTTTCAGCCGTTGTTGTACCAGGTGGCTACTGCCGGACTTGAACCCAGTGCCATTTCGTTTCCGTTGCGGAAAGTGTTGCAGAAAGAAGAAAACATCCACTACCGGCTTGCTGAAGTCCAGGAAATAATTCCCCGTGATAATGAAATAAAAACAAGTATCGGGTTTTTGAAATACGATTTTTTGGTGCTGGCCACCGGTGCCGACACTAACTTCTTTGGACAGGAAGAAGTCGAACAAAATGCCCTCCCCATGAAATCGGTTGCCGATGCCATTTTAATCCGTAATACCATTCTCGAAAATTTTGAAAAAGCGCTGCTCCAGGATTCGCCTTCCAAAATGGAGAAATACCTGAATATTGCTTTGGTGGGCGGCGGCCCAACCGGTGTCGAATTAGCGGGTGCAGTTGCTGAAATGAAAAAGTATATTTTCCCGAAAGACTACCCGGAACTCGACTTAAATAAAATGAGGATTGTTTTGTACGAAGGCTCGCCAATGTTATTGGCTGCCTTGTCGGGCCATTCATCCAAACTGTCGCGGCAGTACCTCGAAAAAATGGGGGTCGAAGTACATACAGGTATCCGGGTTACTTCATACGACGGGACAACGGCCGTGTTGTCTGATGGCAGTACATTCGAAACTAAAACACTGATTTGGGCAGCCGGGATAAAACCCAATGTTATGAAAGGGCTGCCAAAAGAAATACTGGGACGCGAAGGACGGGTTTTGGTGGACCGCCACAACCGGGTGAGAAATTTCGAAAACATTTTCGCACTGGGCGACCTGGCGCTAATGGAAACGTCCAACTACCCCGGCGGGCACCCGCAGGTAGCGCAAACTGCCATTCAACAAGCAACTTTGCTGGCTAAAAACCTGAAACGCC
>JAFGAF010000295.1 GCA_016933815.1 Prolixibacteraceae bacterium | reverse complement strand
ATGGCTAACCAAGTCATTACGGCTTCAATACCTGCTGCTTTATCACCTTTTCCGGCAAATTCAATAATTGGCAACATAAATACCTGCACAAAGAACTGGGCAAACATTACTGCAACAAAACGAATCGATGAAATACTGTTCCTTTCACCCATATCGCCGGTAATTACCCCACTTAATGCTGAATAAGGAAGGTTATTTGCTGCGTATAACAACAACAATAAAGTATATGTTACTGCGGCATAAATCACTTTACCTTTGTACTCGAAATGAGGAGTTGAAAAGGCCAACAAAGCCATTACTCCTAACGGAATAGATGTGTATAAAATCCAGGGCCTGAATTTGCCCCATTTCGATTTTGTTCGATCAGCCAGAGCTCCAACAAGTGGATTAAATGCAAAAGCTGCTACTAAACCTACAACCAGCATGATGATCGATGCATCGTTGTTTTTAAGACCGTAAATATCGGTATAGAAAAAAGCCAAATAGGTAATTAAAGTTTGAAATACCAGATTAGCTGCTAAATCGCCCAAACTGTATCCGATTTTTTCTACAATCGATACTTTTTGTGATGCTTTATTCATAATTTTTTAAGTTGAATATTTGGTTTCTAAATATTATAGTATTATTGTAACAAAACAATTTTTGTCAAATATACTTAATATTGATATGTATTGTTGCTGCTCATTTCGACTTGAGGACAAAACATGCGACAATAACAAACGCCAAAACACTACAGTACAACAACATAAAAATCACAACACGTTTGGGAGCTTCAATTTTTTCCCCTTATAATGCTGAAAATTTCTGCTTTTTATAATATACCGCAATTTTGCAGAATTATGTTTTTTGCACAATAGTGTTGAAAAATTTGCAATATTGAGTGAGTCCGCATCGCTCGCATTCGGGTTTACGGGCTTTGCATACATAACGGCCATGCAGTATTAACCAATGATGCGCTTTGGGAACCAAATCGGATGGAATGTATTCCATTAACTGGTTTTCGGTTTGTAAAGGTGTTTTAGCATTTGTTGATAGTCCAATGCGTGCAGCTACCCTAAAAACATGCGTATCGACAGCCAAAGCAGGTTTATTAAAAACAACAGAAGCAATTACATTAGCTGTTTTTCGGCCTACTCCGGGCAGTTTTTGCAATTGATCGATATCGGAAGGAACTTCGCCAACAAATTCTTCGCTTAGCATTTTAGCCATACCAACCAAATGCTTGGCTTTATTGTTGGGATACGAACAGCTTCGTATGTATTCGAATACTTCGTCGAAACTTGCACTGGCCAATAAATCAGCTGTTGGATAGCGCTCAAAAAGAACCGGCGTTATTTGGTTTACCCGCTTATCGGTACACTGTGCTGAAAGAATTACCGCTACCAAAAGTTCGTAAGGGGTATTGTAATCAAGCTCGGTTTCGGCTATGGGCATGTTTTGTTCAAACCAAGCAATAACCTGTTCAAAACGTTGTTTTTTAGTCATTTGGGCCAAGTTTAATTTGTAATATCCGCTTTGTATCTGCAGTTAACTTAAAGCGGTCATCTATTCGTTTGCCAATTATCCAAACTACTTTATTGTCGGAAACCAAAATCCATGTATTTTCTTTTTCGGGTATCGACATCTTTTGGTCGATAAAGAAATCACTCAATTTTTTAAAGCCACTCATGCCCAGTGGTTTAAAATACTCACCATTACGCCAACGTCTGATAAGCAACGGAAAACTTAGCTTATCGAAATCGAGCACAGCAAGCCGCGAGCTACGCGGAATTATAAAATCGGGGTGATTATCGGCAAGCGAAAAACTCATTTCCAGCGGTTTTTCAATCTCCGACTGCCCGTTTTCGATATAAAAAACATCGTTAGTGCTTTGATCCGAAATTTTGCTTATTATTAAATTGTATCGATCGACTACCAAACGATGGCTTGAAGAATAAAAAAGCTGCCCTTGAGCTTGCTCAGTGGCCAAAATAAGTTCATCAACCATATCGGAATTGAAACCATAGTCGCGTAAAAGTTCGTACATAAAAATTTTTAGCGGCTGCAATTCTTTTAAAGCACTTAATTGTATTTTAAACAGTTGGCCATCGGTGTTGATTAATTCATTTTTTAAATTTTCGACCCGATCGAGAAAAATGGATTCAGTTTCGCTTAAATAACTAATTGTATCGCTTAGCCGACGTTTGAATGCAGGATTTAGTTCTTCGAAAAGAGGAATAATTTGGTGCCTAACTTTATTTCGTTTAATAGCTACATCGTCGTTCGAAGAATCGTGCCTGTATTCAATATTATTGCTCTTAGCGTATTCAATAATTTCGTTACGCGTAGCAAAAAGCAACGGCCTCACTACCCTTCCGGCTTTTGATTTTATGCCCGATAAACCTCTGATTCCGGTTCCACGGCTAAGGTTCAGCATAAAAGTTTCGAGCACATCGTCGAGGTGATGGCCAACAACAACAGCATTGTAGCCATGTTGTTCACAAAGTTGATCGAACCAATCATATCGTAACTGGCGGGCAGCCATTTCAATTGAGATGCCCTTATCGGCAGCAATTCTGCCAGTATCGAACGAAACAACATGAAAATCCACACCGTATTTCGATGCCAATTGTTCAACAAAGTGCTGATCGGCATCGGCTTCGGAACCACGTAAATTAAAATTGCAATGTGCTATGCTGAAATTATACCCTGCATTATCGATTAAGTGCAACAATACCGATGAATCGGCACCACCACTTATGCCAAGCAGCAGGCTATCATTTTGGGTAAACAACTGATTATCGTCGATATATTTTCGTAATTGATGATACATCGATCTATAAAGGTTACATTGACCAAGGTTCGGCTTTCATGTCCTCCTCGGTGCTCCACCTGAAATGCCATTGTACAATTTCGTTGATAATTTCGTCGGGAAGCGGTTCAATATTTTCGCTTGCCAACAAAAATTGCTCAAAATTCTCGGCATTCGATGTTGCACCAACAGTTGCACGAACTTGGGTAAAGCTATGGGCAAAACGCATACAAAACTCGGTCCAGCTTTCAATACCCGATTTTTCAAAAATGGGTAAAATTTGGCTCGCCCTTTTCTGCAAGTAAGGTTTCCATGCAAAATCAGGTTCGTTGCTTAAGCGATCCACCGGCCCACCGGCTACGGTACGTAAAGCAATAATGGGTTCGTATTGCTCGTTTAACAACTCCCAAAGTTCGTTACTGGCAAAGCGTTGCAATGGATTGAGGTAGAAAATAACGCCATCGACCAAACCTTTTGTGTAACCACCTTTAAGTGCTTTAAGTGCAATGTGCGAAGTCCAGGGGAATACCTCAAGTACAAACCTTTTAACGATTTTATTTTTTTTAATTTTCTCCAACTCGTAGTAACAATCGCCTCCGTTGGCAAAGTCGATGGCCAAACTGCCTCCAAGGCAAAGCTGACCAACATCGATTGTATTAACGCCCATGGGTTCAAAATTATTCTTTATATCGGTTTTAAACTCATCGATAGTTTCACCCCCAAGTTTAACAATCATGTTAGGAACTTTCGAACGGTCGATGTCGAAAGCCTTATTAAGCACATCGAGTGCATTTCCGTACCAGCGGCTGGTGTGAAACCAAACACCGGTATCGACGGCAGCTTTAGCCATTTCAACCCTGTCGTCGAAAGGAATTCTTTCATCGCCTAATCGTGTTGTTCCAAAAACAAAAGGGGAAACATCGGTTAATAAAACCGATTTTTCTGAAAAATCGTGAACATCCATCCTGCTTATTTTACTTCAACAATAATGAAAAAAATTGTAATCACTAAAAGTAGCAAAAACAATAAAAAAATCCACCATGTCACTGGTGGATTTTTATCTGTTTGTTTAAAAAAGTGTTCGAAAAGTGTGAAAAAATTATTCAGATACCACTTCAAATTCAAAATCAACAACAACTTCGCGGTGCAGTTTGATTTTTGCAGTGTGGGTACCAACTTCTTTTACGCCCTCTTTAGGGAGCATAATGTTTTTACGATCAACTTCGATGCCTTTTTCGGCAATGCTTTCGGCAAGCTGAATGTTGTTAACCGAACCGAAGATTTTACCTGTAGTGCTGGTTTTTGCGCCAATTGATACTTTAATGGCAGCAAGCGACTCAGCAACTTTCATTGCTTCTTCTTTTAATTTTGCTTCTTTATGGGCACGCTGACGAATATTTTCGGCCAATACTTTTTTAGCCGATTCGGTGGCAACGATAGCCATTTGTTGCGGTATCAGGTAATTGCGGCCATAACCGTCTTTAACGGTAACGATATCGTCTTTTGAGCCCAACCCCTGTACGTCTTGTTTCAATATAATTTCCATCAGTAAGTCCTCCTTTTATTTCATTAAATCGGTTACATATGGCAGCAAAGCAATGTGGCGAGCACGTTTAACCGCCTGAGCTACTTTGCGTTGATATTTCAATGAAGTGCCGGTAAGGCGGCGAGGTAAAATTTTACCTTGCTCGTTAAGGAACTTCTTCAGGAACTCAGGATCTTTGTAATCGACATACTTGATTCCGTTCTTTTTAAAACGGCAGTATTTTTTCTTTTTCACCTCCACTGTTGGTGGGGTCAAATATCTGATTTCTGATTGATTTGATGCCATGGCTTATTTCTCCTCTATTTTAGCTTGAACTTTTTTGCGTCGTTTTTCACTGTACTCAGCAGCATATTTATCTAACCTGAAAGTTAAGAAACGGATAATGCGCTCGTCGCGACGATACATGATCTCCAAAGTTTCAATGAAAGATGGATCTGCTTTAAACTCGAGCAAATGGTAGAAGCCCGTTGATTTTTTTTGAATGGGATAAGCCAATTTCTTAAGGCCCCAATCTTCTTGATGTAGTATCTCACCACCATTCTCGGTAACAAGATTGCTGAATTTAGCTACCACCTCTTTAAACTGAGCTTCGGAAAGAACAGGAGTGGCAATAAATACAGTTTCGTACTGATTGAACATTTAATTTACCTTTTAATTAATAATTCGTTTAATTTTCAATTCACGTAATCGACCGGTAATAAATCGTTTACTTGGATTCAGCAAATTGAGGGCGCAAAATTAACAATTTTAACTTGTTCTGCAAATATTTTCGTTTTTTGTTTTTTGCTTATGAACCAATAATTTGAAACAAAAATATTGCAAATCTATTTTATATATTTTACATTTATGAGCAACTAGTTCAACTTATAAAATGAAGCTTTCATTTCGCGTATGCATTTTGTTTGTAATGTTTTGCAAAAGCACTCTGTTGTTTTCGCAGGAAAATATACAAATCAGCGGTGGCATCAACCTGCTATCGCAACAGTATTGGCGTGGGTTCAGCTTAAGTTCTGTACCCGGCATCCAAGCCGAAACCAGCTTTTCGTATGGCAATTTCAACTTTTGCCTATGGGCAGCATTGGCTTCAAATTTAAAATATTCCGAAATAGACCTAATCCCCTCATATACAATCGACAACTTCGAAATACTGATTAATCATTATTACAACCCCGTTTACGGCCAGTACAATAATTTTTTCGATTTCAGTAGTGAAAACAACAGGCATTCAACCGAAATTTTTGTAATCCACAATGCCAATAAAATTCCTTTAAACTTAAGCATTGGAACTTTTATTTTTGGCGATAAAAACAGCATGCAGCAACCTAATTTCTCGACCTACATTGAAATTGCTTACCCTTTTTCGCTAAAATGGGCCGATGCCGAAATCTCGGCAGGCATAAGTCCCTTCAAAGGTTATTACGCACAAAAAACTGCAATAATTCACAGTGGTTTTACGCTGAGCAGAAATATCGAAATGAAAAACGGATTTAGCTTACCCTTATCGCTTGCGCTTAACTACAACCCTCACTTCAACAAATTATTCGTTGTGGCTAAAGCCGGAATTTTTCGATAACACTACAAATTAAACATAAATCAAAAATCAAAACAAATCACATTAATTTTATTGCATACTGTTAAAAATAAGAGCAAGCACACTTCAGCTTTAGCAGGTAAAGGCTTATATTTGTCGAAAAAGTAAACACCCGTTGAAGAAATGACAACTATTGCACTGGAAGAAAAATATAATGCGGCAATAGCCGGCTTGCTTAATATTTGCAAAAAAAGCAGTGTTGCAATCGACATCGTCAAAGTGGAAGATGCCGGTAACAAAGCTTTTCAAATATTGGGCAATTCGTGCTGGGAAACTGGCGAACCCATTATATTCCATTCAATTAAAGTTGCGAAGGTTGTTGCCAACGATATTGGCATTGGTACCGATTCGATTGTAGCTGCCCTGTTGCACAATGTTTTTGAAAGCAGCAACGAAAAAGACGAAATCATTAACCAACTGCCCACAACTTTTGGCAACCAGGTTTTCGACTTACTCGAAGGCCTTTTCAAAATAAACTCGATTGATACGGTTAACATTTCGGTTCATTCCGAAAATTTCAGAAGATTGCTTTTAACCCTGTCGGGCGATTTACGTGTGGTGCTGATAAAAATTGCCGACCGCCTTATTGATATGCGCAACCTCGAAGGGCTGCCCTCCGACCTTCAGAACAAATATGCCACCGAAACATCGTACTTATATGCCCCACTGGCTCACCGCCTTGGCATTTACAATATCAAATCGGAACTCGAAGACCTTTCGTTAAAATACCTGCGCCCCGACGACTACCAACTTATTGTTAAGAAATTGGAGGAAACCACCGAGGAACGCAAAAAGTTTGTTTCTGAATTTGTTAAGCCGATTGAAAAAAAGCTGAAATCGAAAGATTTTTCCTTCGAGATGAAAGCCCGAACCAAGTCGGTTTATTCCATTTGGAACAAAATGAAAAAAACAAAAGTAAGCTTCGAAGAGGTTTACGACCTGTTTGCCATACGTGTTATACTCGATTCGAAACCCGAAAACGAAAAATCGGACTGTTGGCAGGTTTACTCCATTGTAACCGAAGAATACCAACCCAACACCGAACGCATGCGCGATTGGATTTCGATTCCCAAATCGAACGGCTACGAATCGTTGCACACAACAGTAATGGGGCCTCACGGAAAATGGGTAGAAGTACAAATACGCACCACCCGAATGGATGAAGTTGCCGAAAAAGGAATGGCCGCCCACTGGAAGTACAAAGGCGGGAAAGGCAACGCCGACCTCGACAATTGGTTGGCAGGAATACGCGAAATACTCGAAAACCCCGACTCCGATCCTAATGCTTTGATCGACGAGTTCAAAACCAATATTTACGACGACGAACTGTTTGTGTTCACCCCCAAAGGCGATTTAAAGAAATTGCCCGCAGGTTCAACTGTACTCGATTTTGCTTACGATATACATTCGGGGCTGGGCGATAAATGTGTTGGCGGACGCATTAACGGACGAAAAGTTTCGATTAAACAAAAGCTTAAAAACGGCGATCAGGTAGCCATCGACACCTCAAACAATCAAAAACCGAAACTCGACTGGCTCGACTTTGTTGTTACTTCGAAAGCCAAGAGCCGAATCAAATCGAGCCTTAACGAGGCCCGAAAACGCGAAGCCGAAAACGGCAAAGAAATTGTTAAGCGAAAATTCAAAAACTGGAAAATTGAATATTCCGACGACAATATCCGCAAGCTGTTGGCCGAGCTGAAATTCAAATCGGCACAAGACATGTATTTTGCCATTGCAAGCGGACAAATTGAAGCACTTGCATTAAAAAATATTTTAAAAGAAAACACCGGCGATGAAAGCAAAGCCAAAGATGTTCTTGGCGAATTGTTGCCCAAAAAAGTTGTTGAACACTTATCGTTCGACAACAACGACGAGTTTTTGGTAATCGACAACAACCTTAAAAACATCAACTACAAGTTGGCTCAATGCTGTAACCCTATTTTTGGCGACGATATATTTGGATTCATCACCATTCGCGAAGGCATAAAAATTCACCGCGAAGCTTGCCCTAATGCCGCCCAAATGCGCGAACGCTATCCGTACCGATTCATTAAAGCCCGGTGGAAAGACAACAAACAAAACAATTCGTTTCAAGCTACCATTCATATGGTTGGCACCGACCGAACCGGCATAGTTGGCGACATTTCGTACATTATTGCCAAAGATGTAGGGGTACAAATGCGATCAATTAATATTGATTCGAAAAACGGCGAATTTGAAGGCGTACTAAGGGTGTTTGTTAACAACATTGAACACCTCGACTTTTTGATGCATAAACTAAAAAATATCAAAGGCATACAACATGTTTCGAGGGGCGATTTCTAAAACCTATTTAATTAAACCATGCGCATAGTTGTTGCTCCAAATGCCATGAAAGGCTCACTAAGTGCATTTGAATTTGCCGATGCCATTGAAATAGGCTTAAACAAAGCCCACATACATGATATTGT
>JAFGAF010000294.1 GCA_016933815.1 Prolixibacteraceae bacterium | reverse complement strand
TTTGGGTATGGCTACAGCCAAAGGCATTTCGCGGTAAGCCGAAGCATCGGTGGCATACAATATTTTCGATATTTCGTCGAAACGAAGATCGCCCTCAAGTTGTTGCGAAAGCTTTTTAAATGATTGAGATGCTGTTTTCATATTATCCTAACTCAACTATGGTGATACCGGCACCGCCAAACTGCACGTGCTCATCGCGGAAAGATGTTACTGCCGGCTCCGATTTCAGATAATTGCGTATCATTTCTTTCAGTATCCCAAATCCTTTTCCGTGCAAAATTCGCAGTTGCGAAGCGCCCACCACAATAGCATCGTCAATAAAAGCTTGTATGTTTGTAAGTGCTTCTTCTGCCCTTTGCCCACGCACATCGATATCGGGCTTGAACTCCAGCTTTTTGTTCATGATTTGATTGGTACGATTGAGCGAATCGGCTTTAGGAATTTGCTTTGCTGCCTGCTGTTGGCGTTTAACTTCGTTGTTGCTTATTGTTTCAATGCGTTCAATATCAACCGTTGAAATAATGTTACCCATTGCAAGTACGACCTTGCCTTTGTCAAAATCGATAATTTCGCAAGCACTGCCCGACCCTTTTAAGCGCACTTTATCGCCTATCGAAAATTGTGGTTTGACAACTTTTTCCTGAACTTTATTTTCAGTGGTTTTCTTTTTCTTTTTGCCCCTGTTTTGCTCCCTTTCTTTTAGCTTTTCGATCTTCTGTTTGATACGTTCTTCCTGTTCAATATCAACCGTTTCGAGTGTTTGTTTGGTTTGTTCAAGTTTTTTTCGGATCGTTTTGGTAGCCTGTTTTTCTGCCTGACTTTCGCGTATTTCTTTAATTGAACGCTCAATTAACTTATTGGCGTTGTCGATAATTTTTTGCGCTTCTTTTTTGGCTTCGGCTATAATTTCTTTTCGCGTTTTCAGCGTTTGTTCCAGCTCCGTTTGGTAAGTTTCACTCAACGAATCGAGCGATCGTTCAACCTTTTGGATGCGCAGCCGCTTGGTTTCCCAGTATTGTTTATCGCGAACTATTTCGCGCAGGTTTTTATCGTAATCGATGTGCTCTTTGCCCAGTTTATCGGTTGCTTCTTGTAATATTTCGTTATCGAGGCCAATTTTACGGGCAATTTCGAAGGCGAAAGAGCTGCCGGGTTTACCCACCTGCAATTCGAACAACGGGCGCATTTCTTTGGCATCGTAAAGCATGGCTCCATTTACAATTCCTTTGTTCGACGAGGCAAAATGCTTAAGATTGGTATAGTGCGTGGTTATGATGCCGTAAGTTTCTAATTTATTGAGTTTATTGAGTACTGCTTCGGCAATGGCTCCGCCCAAAAGCGGTTCTGTTCCTGTTCCAAATTCGTCGATCAGTACCAAGCTGTTGGCATTGCAATTTCGTGTAAAAAATTTCATATTGAGCAAGTGCGACGAATAGGTGCTCAAGTCGTTATCAATCGACTGTTCGTCGCCAATGTCGATAAAAATCGATTTAAAAATGCCTACCCGCGATCCTTCTGATAACGGAATTAACAAACCACACTGCAACATGTACTGAATTATACCTGCGGTTTTAAGGCAAACCGACTTTCCGCCTGCATTGGGTCCCGAAATAAGCAAAATCCGGTTTGGCTCGTCGAGACGAAGCTTGAGTGGCACAACCTTACGGCCTTCTTTTTTCAATGCTTGCATCAACAACGGATGACGTGCTTGGTGCCAATCGAAAAAGGGTTCGTCGCGCAGGTCGGGCTTCACACAATCGAACTGGTTGGCCAGTTGGGCTTTTGCACGAATAAAGTCAATTGTGCCCATAAAATCGTACGAAATGAGCAATTCATCAGCATCGGGGCGAATTTGGTCGGCAAAATTGAT
>JAFGAF010000293.1 GCA_016933815.1 Prolixibacteraceae bacterium | reverse complement strand
TCGAACTTAATGGGCGACGGAAACTGGCGCAACAAAATTGAAACTCAAGGTTCGGGACATTCGCGTGGATTGGAATTGATAGTAAAAAAAAAACGAGGCAATCTTACGGGTTTTATGGCCTATACCTTGTCGGAAACTACACGCCAGTTTGAAGCCATAAACAATAGTGTTCCGTTTGTGTTCGACTACGACCGCCCACATTCCATAGCAATTCATGGAAATTACGTTATATCTGATGTATGGTCGGTAAGTGCCGCATGGGTGTACCATACAGGCCAACCATTTACTCCTGTTATTGGCCGACAAATGTCGCCAGTTGATATTATGCCCGGCAATGTGTTTTATGATGAGACCCTTGTTTATGGCCCTCGCAATAGTGAACGAATGATCGACTACCATCGCCTCGACCTGGGAGCTATGCGAAAAGTAATCAATAAGAAAGGCCGCCGTGCCGAGTGGACCTACTCGGTTTACAATGCCTATTGCCGGCTTAACGCAAACGCTTACACCTATGGCAGGGGACAAGAAACCAACTCCGGTATTAAAATAAAAAACAAACTGTACAAAACAAGCTTTTTCCCAATAATACCAAGCGTGTCGTACAGGGTGTATTTTGAGTGACAGATCACCTCGCTAGCAATATGTTTTGGTGGATTCAACTTTTTTCTACTAAAGTTTCCTAGCATAAATTACGGGTTTAAGTTTTAAATTGGTGCATACGAAAAAAGCCCCCGAAGGAGCTTTTTTATTATATTCAAAATTAGCTTATTATTTTACAGGAGGTGCAGGAATAACAGGCAATGGCTTGCGGTCTTTCAGTTGTTCGAGCACCAGTTCAATGGCCTTGTTCAACTGTTCGTCGGTTCCGTTAAATTCTTTCCAAGGGTCGTTTTCCACTTCAATGTCGGGAGCAACGCCAACACCTTCAATCATCCAGTTGCCATCCATCGAAAGTGAAGTGAATTGTGGTATGCGCATGTCGGTACCATCAACAAAAGGCAGCGAGCCCGAAATGCCCACAATACCGCCCCAGGTGCGTGTTCCAATGGTTGTACCTATGCCCAGCTCTTTAAAACCGAAGGCAAACAAATCGCCATCGGAGGCCGAGTATTTATCAATCAAAGCCACTTTGGGGCCTACCTGAGTTTCGCGCGGTACAGGGCTTACTTCGTTGGAGTTACGCCGCATATTCACCCTGTAGGCTTCGCGGGCAAGGCGTTCCAAAATCATGGGCGAAACGTTGCCCCCACCATTCCCACGGTCGTCAATAATCAGGGCTTTTTTATCGAGCTGCGGATAAAAATAACGAACAAACTGGTTCAGTCCATCGGGTCCCATGTCGGGTATGTGCAGATAGCCCACCTCGCCGTTAGTGGCTTCGCTTACCTTACGTATATTTTCGCTCACCCAGTTATAGTAATACAGTTCGCTCTCGTCGTCGATGGGGGTAACCAGCACTTTTTTGGCATTTTGGGTTGTTGCTTCGCTGTTTACCAGCAGTTCAACTGTTTGACCGGCTTTGCCTACCAACAATTCAAACAAGTTTTTCACTTGGTTAGCAGGCTTACGGTCTATGGCCAGAATAAAGTCGCCCTCGTTTACGTTCACCCCGGGCTGCTGTAAAGGCGAAGCAAGTTTTGTGCTCCATGGTGCGCCGTCCAAAATATCGGTAATTTTGAAATAGCCCGATTCGTGCGCTTCGATTTTGGCGCCCAACAAACCGGTTTTGATACGTTCGGGCTTGGGATTGTCGCCCGGGTTAACGTAAGCATGACCGGCATTCAGCTCGCCAATCATTTCGCCAATCACATAGTTCAAATCGTCG
>JAFGAF010000292.1 GCA_016933815.1 Prolixibacteraceae bacterium | reverse complement strand
CTCGCCTATTGGCGTTACTCTTTCACCGAAAAAAAGATTATTACTTCGCAAAACTTCAACAAATTGCTCGAACTGAGCAAAACCGATAATGTTACCAATATTGTAACCATAAAGCGAATTTTACCAAGCCACGAACGTCCAAAAATCAAAGAATTTTTATCGCAAATAAAGGAACACAAGCAAAATATCGAATTTGTTTTTCATTTAATAATGAAAGATGGAAGCAGTCGTTATATCGAGCTTAAAGCAAAAACCGAAGGCCGAAAGCCACAAGCGCCAACAGCTGTATTTGGAATAATTAGCGATATTACCGAAACCAATTACCGTATCGAAAAACTAAGGGGCAACGAAAAACTTTTCAAAAACCTTTTCAGTAACCTTACCGATATATTCATAATATTTGAAATTAAACAAAACAACAACGGCGATGTAATCGACTATATCTATCGCGATGTAAACCCCTCGTACGAGAATCAATTCGGGATTGAAAAAAACGAAATCATAAACAAATTGCTATCGACACAACCCCAACTTTTTCAGCAATTTAACCCATACTTAAAAATAACAGCACTTACCGGCGAGCCCCAACAAGACCGATTTTACATTCAAACACTCGACCAATTTATCGATGTATTAATATATTCGCCAACCCCAAACACCATTGCCACGGTATGGCGCGATGTATCGCTTACCGTTAAAGCCGAAACCTCGTTACGCGAAAGCGAAGAAAAATACCGTCAAATATTCAACATTGGCTACGATGGCGTTCTGATTGTTGATTTATTTTCAGCAAAAATTATCGACGCAAATACATCGTTCTGTAACATGATTGGCCTCAGCAAACAGGAAATGCTCAAGCAAAACTTTAAAGACATTATTAACGAGCCTTCGATTTTTGATGAGGACATTACCAATAACAAAGCCAATCAAATAACCGGCAATTTTTACAAATCGAACGGGCAGATGTTGCCCTTTGAAGCATCGATGTCGTATTTTAACTGGAGCGGCTACCGCGTTATACTTATTTCGGCGCGAAACATTAGCGAACGTATTGCAACACAACGCGAATTGGTTAATAGCGAAAAAAAATACAAACAATTGTTTGAATACTCAAACGATGCCATTTTTATAATAAAAAATTTCAGAATTGTTGACTACAACCAAAAATCCGTTCAGCTTTTTAAAACACTTTCGGCCAACATTTTAAACAAAACATTGTGGAGCCTATCGCCCCAGCAGCAAAAAAACGGAAAAGACTCGCGCGAAACCATTGCCGAACAAATACAAACCGTTCTACAAGGCAAACAAATTGAAACAGAGTGGCTTTTTCAGCGCGACGATAAAAGCATTTTTTTGGCCGAACTGAAACTATCGCCAATTGTAATTGAAGAAGACAAATTTGTTCAAGCTATAATTAGCGATATTGGTGATAAAAAAGAACTACAGGAAACACTTGCCTTTAACGAACTTCGTTGGAAAGAAGCCCTCGACATTGGCAATACCGGTGTTTGGGAATGGAACATTGACACAAACGAAGTATTCTTTTCGCGTATATGGAAAAAAATACTGGGTTTCGAAAAAGACGAAATGCCCAATAAATTCGATGAATTCAATAAACGAATACATCCCGACGACACAGTAGAACTATTCGATAAAATTAACGCATACATTACCGGCAAAATATCGGAGTTTAACGTCGATTTCAGAATGCGTTGCAAAAACGGCAGTTACAAGTGGATCAATTCAAAAGGAAAAATAAACTCGTTCACCAAAGAAGGGAAACCCGAAAAATTCTTTGGTGTTCATACCGACATTACCAGGCATGTTGTTGAGCGAATAAACACACAGGCCAAAAACGAACGCTATTCCGAAGCCGAAAAACTCATTCATTTGGGCTTATGGGAACTCAATATCAAAACGATGGTTGTTTCGGGTTCAAACGAAACTTTTGCCATGCTGGGTTTCAACAACACCGACAGGCTTACACTTAAACAATTGGAATCGATTGTTCATCCCGAAGATCAACCCAGCTTCATTGCACAATTCAATGCCGGCAGCAACAACCAAACACAGCTTAACTCGTATCGGATTATTGTTGACAACAGCACCCGTTATATCCAATCATTTTCGGTAGTAATTAACGATTCAAATGGGCGAATAGAAGGCTTCAGGGGAGTTTTTCAAGATATTTCGAACCTTAAAAAGCAAGAAATCGTTTTCAGGGAAGAACAAAACCTAATGAATACTTTCCTCGACAAAACCCAACAAACAATTATTATTGTAAACAATCAGGAAATAATTTACCACAACGACAAATACTTCGATCTAACAGGTTATACAGTAAATAATTACACCCCCGAACTTGGTTCATTCTCCGATATGATTATGCCCGAAGACAAACCTTTGTTCAACAAACTACTTACCGAGATCGAGAACACAAAAAACCAAAGCCCAAAAATCGACATCAGAATTGAGAATAAGTTTAAGCGATTGAAATGGATTGAATTACTTGCAGCTCCCATGAAATATAAGGGGCAGAATTCGATTTTACTCGTTATTTCGGAAATAACCACCCGCAAGAACAAAGAAATCGACATTGAAAAGAGCCATTACAATCTTTTCAGCATGGCACAAGCATCGCCGGTAGCCATTGCTTTTACCAACTTGCATGGAAAAATAGATTATGCAAACCCCGAATTCATCCTGCTCACAGGTATTAAAAATGAACAAATTAACAAAACCGAACTGCAACATCTTTTTAACGAAACAGAGTACTTTAACGTAAACAACGCCATTGTTTCAATAAAAAACCGGATATCAAAAGATTATCACAGCGAAACCAGTTTAAAAAACGGATTAATTGTAAAAATAAAAATTGAACCAATAATTGACCAAAACAACAACATTACCGACTTTATTCTGTATTTGAACAACATCGATATTCAGAAAAAACAAATTGAAATATTATCGGAAGAAAACAACATGATTAAAACCTTGGTTGAAAATGCTTCGGCAGGTTTAGGTGTTTTCGACGAAAACGAAGAATTGATCATATACAACCAAACCCTGCTCAACATTGCCAATCTCGACTTTTTAAACAAAACTACTATTCATTTCTCCGATCTGAAGCTACAACACAAAAACAAACACATCTATTTTAAAGATATTGTTAATAACGAACAAAGCATTGCATTTGACTATCAACCAGCACCAAATAAAATTACTTACATCGAAGTTAAACCGGTTAACTTGGGCAATAAAAAAGGCGTAATGTTTATAATTCGCGATATAACTGAAACCTTTAAACGCAATGCAGCTTTAATTGAACAGCTCGAGAAATACAAAACAATTTTCGAAAGTGTGCCATACGGATGTGCCCTGATCGACAAAAACAGGAACATCATTTTCAGCAACATGAAATATGCTCAATTGCTTGATTATAGCCTCGAAGAAATAAAGTTCAAAAAGCTCGATCAAATGATCCATTCCGATTCGTTATCGGAGTCGGTTACCAAGTTTTCGGAACTGTTTTCGGGTGTTATCCCCACTTACAACCAACAGTATCAAATGATTACCAAAAACAACAAAATACGTTGGATCAATTCAAAATCAACTACTTTCAACGATAAATTCAACGAAATTATTTATGCTATACACATAATTGAAGACATAAGCGATATTAAAGAGAATGAATACCAAATGCTTAACCACGAACGTATCCAAACACTTAACCACATAGCCAATAGTTTTGCCCATAGCTTCAATAACCAATTAATGTCGATTTATGGCAACAGCTTTTTGTTACGCACCAATATCAACGATGAGAAACTCAACAATTTTGCCGATATGTTGCTCGAATCGATCCAAAAAACGTCGGAGCTGACGCAAAACCTGCTTTCGTTTTCGAAAAACAAAAGCAAAATCGATATCAAAACAAACATGAACAAGTTGATTGAAGATTTACTCGATCAAACTTACATTCCCCCTGTTATAATGATAAGAACATCGTTTGAACATAAAACCGAAAATATTTTAGGCGACCCTACCCTGCTACATAAAGCACTGAACAACATTATTGAGAATGCTTGTAATGCAATGCCCAACGGCGGCGATTTATTAATTGAAACCAAATCGGTTTATTTCGAAAACGAAGATGAAACACTCAAAAAAGGCAAGTATTTCAGAATAGCAATCACCGATAACGGTAAAGGAATTTCTCCAGCCAACCTGCCAAAAATATTCGATCCTTTCTTTACAACAAAAAACGAAGAATTTTACGCCGGCCTTGGCTTAACCATTTCGATGAACATAGTGAAAGAACACCAAGGCGCAATCAAAGTGCAAAGTGAAACAGGATTGGGAACATCGGTAATGATTTATTTGCCACAACAAAACGAAGAATTCCTGCATTCAATTCCGCAGCCCGATGAACAACTGATCATTAAAGGCTCGGCCAATTTAATGATAATTGACGACGAAGACGTAGTTCGAATTATTACAGGTGAACTGCTTAAAAAACTAGGATACAACGTTTTTAGCTTTTCGAGTGGCAAAAAAGCAATTAACTTTTATCGGTCAAACTTCAAAAACATCGATTTGGTTTTGCTCGACAAACAAATGCCCGAGATGGACGGCATTACAGTTTACAGCCAACTTAAAGAAATTAAGCCTCAAATTAAAGCCATATTGCTTACGGGGTTTAACATCGACCAACATACCGAAGATATTTTCATAAACGACAACAACCTTGTGGTTCAAAAACCTGTTAGTGTTGAAAAGTTGTCGCAAGCCATTTCGAAGCTTTTACAAATTAAAGCTTAATTTTGCGCAATCAAAACCCGTTTATGACAATAGCAATTTTAATTATTTACCTTATAACACTTATATTTATAGCTATAACAAGCAATAAAAGGGTTAATAATTTCAGCGATTTTTTTGTAGCAGGTAAAAAAGGCTCGTACTTTGCAATAACCGGCAGTTTGCTGGCCACAATATTGGGTGGCTCAGCAGTAATAGGATCAATCGATGCAGGAAAAACAATGGGTTGGGCATCAAGTTGGTTCATGCTTTCGGCATCGGTGGGTTTATTGGCGCTTATACCTTTTACATCCAAAATTAGCAAAACAGGCCGTTTTACACTGCCCGAACTACTTGAAGATATTTACAATACACAAACAAAAAACATAGCGTCGGCAATAATACCCTTGGCATGGTTGGGGGTAGTTGCAGCTCAAATAATAGCAGCAGCCAAAATACTACAAAGCTTTACCGGTACGACATACGAAACAGGCGTAATAATCAGCGGTTTGGTTTTCGTGTTTTATACAGTTGCTGGCGGCCAAATTTCAATATTAAAAACCGACAGCATACAAGCAGTTTTAATTGTAGCCGGCCTGTTTACAATTGCAGCATTTGTTTTTACCGGCAACAAACCAATTCCATTGCAAAGTGCACTTAGCTTTCCTTTTAACTACAATTTTAAACCCATCGACCTTGTTGTGCTGCTAATTACCTATGGAACAACATTTACCGTTGGCCCCGATATGTTTTCGCGCATTTTTTGCGCAAGAAACCAACAAGTTGCCCGCAAAGCAATTGTTACAACAGCAATTATTTTAATTCCTGTTGCTTTCGCAATTGGCTATTTAAGCATTGTACCAACCAGCAGCCATGGTGCCCACATAATAAACATAAGCATGGAGCTGCTTCCGGCATGGCTTTCGCCACTTGTTGTAATTGCTTTATTAAGTGCTGTACTTTCGAGTGCCGACACCACCTTGTTAAGCGCATCGATTATTGTTACCGACATTTTCGAAAAAAACAATTTTAATGCAAAAAGCCTGATTAAAACCCGGGTAGTAATAATTGCAATTGGCTTTGCAAGTATAGCCATTGCTTTTTTCTTCGATTCAATAATTGAAATGTTGCTTGTTGCGCTAACCGTTTACTCGGGGGCATTTACTATCCCAATAATTATCGGGTTGGCAGGATTAAAATGCAAAGCAAATTATATTTCGTTTGCAATAGTAACCGGAGGCCTAATTGCTTTAAGCGGAAAATTGATCAGTTTTACAAATGCAAACATCAATAGCAACCTGCTTATTGTTGCCTCCTTTTTTATTAGCAGCCTTATTGTTACTTTTGGAGCATTAAAATACAAGAAAGAACAAACACATAATTTGAAATGATGACATCAATTAATGAAACAATAATAAAAAAACTATATTCAAACAGTACAACATTAGCCATATCGGCCATCGATGAAATAAGCCAAACAGGTAACAGTCAATACATACCAATGCTAATTGACACCTTAAACAGCAATACAGACCCCGACATTCAGAAAAAAATACACACGCTGCTGTGCGAAATTAAACACAACGAAGCAGCTGCCGAATTGGTAAAAGCAATCGAAAACAATAAATATTCAAACATACAACAAACATTAATTAGTGCTTGCTGGGAAAACGGCCTCGACTACACCCCATACTTATCGACCTTTGTTAACCTTCTAATCAATGGCGATTACATGACTGCTTTTGAAGCATTTACAGTAATCGAAAACAGCGAAGGTATGCTATCCCAAACATCGATGAACGAATATTTGCAACAACTTCGGTCGGCTCTCGATGGGGCAAATGACGAACGTAAACACTTAATTCATCAAACAATACAATACTTGCCTTCGTTGCTTCAAGCAGAATAATATAACCACACAAACAAAAAATCGCACCAAAGGCTTTAAGCATAACATTATCAGCAACAGAGCTTTGCGGGCCTACTTATTTTTATCAATTCCAAATTACACTCATTCTGACTTTTTGCAATCCCGACATTACAAAAATCACACATTTTTATTAATTTTGTGTTTCATTTTTATGCTGCATGGAATATTTTAAAGAAGCACATATTAAATTATTAAACAGTTCGAAAAGCGTTGTAAGGCGCGATTTAATCGACGAAATTGACTGGAACCACCGGCTTATTGGCATCAAAGGTTTCAGGGGAGTTGGAAAAACTTCTTTTTTGCTCGATTACATCAAAGAAAATTACCCCGACCCTAAAGATTCGCTTTACATTAACCTGAACAGCTTCTACTTTACCGGACGAAAAATAACCGGTTTTGCCGACGAGTTTTACAAGAAAGGCGGAAAAGTACTTGTACTCGATCAAATACACAAATATCCAAACTGGGCAGCCGAGTTAAAAGAATGCTATGAAACCATGCAAGGCTTGCGTATTATTTTTTCAGCATCGCCGGTGTTAAGGGTTTTCGAAAACAGCATCAATTTAAAAAAATGTGCAAAAGTTTATCACTTACCGGGCTTGTCGTTTCGTGAATTTTTAAACCACCAAACTCAAAACAACTTCGAAAAATACAGCTTCGATCAAATAATCAACAATCACGTTAACATTGCAAAAAAAATTACAAAAAAAGTAAAACCTTTGGCTTATTTTGAGGCCTACCTCGAACACGGCTATTTCCCCTATTTTCTCGATCGCAGCTCATATTTTTCCGATGATTTATTGAAACACATTAACCTTGCACTCGAAATAGATGTAACCTATTTGAACCAAATAGAGTTGAAATATCTGCCAAAATTGCGTAAGTTGCTCTACATTATTGCAAACGAAGTTCCATTTACCCCCAACATTAGCAAAATCAGCACCGAAATTGAAACTTCGCGGGCAACGGTAATGAACTATTTACGGTACCTGAAAAATGCACGTTTAATAAATATGCTTTACGCTAACGGCGACGAAGAACAACAAAAAAAGCCGGTAAAAATATACCTTCAAAACACCAATTTTTTAAAAACAGTGGTACCTGCCAACCGCGACAATACAACTTTCAGGCAAACGTTCTTTTACAGTCAGGTAGGTTACAAAAACGAATTGAAAGCCGCCGATGGTTTCGATTTTAAGGTAAACAACAATTACCTTTTTAACGTAGGCGGTAAATATTCCGAACCCACCGACCAGAATACTTACTCGGCATCCGATCGTATCGAAGTTGGCGAAGGCAATAAAATACCTTTGTGGTTATTCGGATTTTTATATTAAAACTTAAATACCCAGAGGGTAATTAATTTAGTTTTTTGAAAAAATTAGAAATTAAATACAAAACTCTTTAAAGTTATGGCTAAAGAAAAAAAATTTGTTGTATGTGATGGAAACTGGGCTGCCGCCCACATGAGCTACATGTTTAGCGAAGTGGCCTGTATCTATCCAATTACGCCATCGTCGAACATGGCAGAATATGTTGACGAATGGGCTGCTAACGGTAAAACCAACATGTTTGGCCGACCAGTTAAACTGGCCGAAATGCAAAGCGAAGGCGGCGCTGCCGGTGCCGTTCACGGTGCTTTACAAAGTGGAGCTTTAGCTTCAACCTACACTGCATCGCAAGGTTTGTTGCTGATGATCCCAAACATGTATAAAATTGCCGGCGAATTGCTGCCTACAGTATTCCACGTTAGTGCCCGTGCCCTTGCTGCACATGCACTTTCGATTTTTGGCGACCACAGCGACGTTTACGCTTGCCGTCAAACCGGCTTTGCCATGCTGGCCGCTGGTTCGGTACAAGAAGAAATGGACCTTGCCGGTGTTGCTCACCTGGCTACCCTAAAATCGAGGGTACCTTTCCTTGCTTTCTTCGATGGTTTCCGTACTTCGCACGAGCTTCAAAAAATTGAAGTGATTTCGCAAGACGATATCAAACCATTGGTTGACATGGAAGCCTTGCAAGAATTTCGCAACCGTGCATTGAACCCCGAGAACCCTGTTACTCGCGGTACTGCACAAAACCCCGATATTTTCTTCCAGGCAAAAGAATCGGCCAATAAATTCTACGATGCAGTTCCTGCAATTGTTGAAAACTACATGAAAGAAATCAGCAAAATTACCGGCCGCAACTACGACTTGTTCGATTATTACGGTGCTGCCGATGCTGAAAACATTATTGTAGCAATGGGCTCGGTTACCGAAACCACCAAAGAAGTAATTGATTACTTATCGGCTCAAGGTAAAAAAGTTGGTTTGGTTGCCGTACACCTTTTCCGCCCATTCTCTTCAGAGCACCTGATGAAAGCACTGCCTGCAACTACCAAACGCATTGCTGTTCTCGACCGTGCTAAAGAACCCGGATCGGTTGGCGAACCTCTTTACCTCGATGTACGCAACTCGATTGGCGAAGCACTCGAAGCAGGTAAAGCTCCGTTCAAAAACTGGCCAATCATTGTTGGCGGTCGCTTTGGCTTAGGTTCAAAAGACACCATGCCTTCGCAAATCATTTCGGTTTACAACAACCTCGAAATGAACGAACCCAAAAACAAATTCACTGTTGGTATTGTCGATGATGTTACTTTCACATCGCTACCGGTTGTTCCTAGCATAAAAGTATCGCCAACCGATGTGGTTGAAGCTAAATTTTATGGTTTAGGTTCCGATGGTACCGTGGGTGCCAACAAAAACTCGATCAAAATCATTGGCGATGCCACCGACAAATATTGTCAGGGGTATTTCGAATACGACTCGAAAAAATCGGGCGGTTTCACCTGTTCGCACCTACGTTTTGGCGACAGCCCTATCCGTTCGACCTATTTGGTTACCACAGCCGACTTTGTTGCATGCCACGTGCCTGCATACTTAAACCTTTACAACGTGTTAAGCGGTTTGAAAAAAGGCGGCAGTTTCTTGCTCAATACCATTTGGGATGAAGAAGAAACCAAAAAACGTATTCCGGCTAAAATGAAAAAATACATGGCCGAAAACGAAATCAACTTCTATGTAATTAAAGCTACCGAATTGGCCGAAGAAATTGGTTTGGGCAACCGTACCAACACCATCCTTCAATCGGCTTTCTTCAAAATTAGCAACGTTATACCTTTTGAACTGGCAGTTGATCACATGAAAAAAGCCATTGTTAAATCGTATGGCAAAAAAGGCGAATCGATTGTTAACATGAACTATGCAGCTGTTGATGCAGGTGGCAAAAACGTAATCAAAATTGATGTTCCGGCCGACTGGAAAAACATTCCTGTTGACACTACAGAAGAAACAAGCGACCGTCCTGAATTCATCAAAAACGTAGTTGACGTAATCAATGCACAAGATGGCAACAGCCTGCCGGTTTCGACATTTGTTGGTATCGAGGACGGAACGTTCCCTGCCGGTACTGCTGCATTCGAAAAACGTGGTATAGCCATCACAACACCCGAATGGCAAGCCGAAAATTGTATTCAGTGTAACCAATGTGCTTATGTATGTCCTCACGCAGCCATTCGCCCATTCTTGTTAACCGAAGAAGAAGCAGCTGCTGCACCAGCAGGCACACAAGTTATCGATGCTGCTCCGGCCAAACAATTTGGTGGCCTTAAATTCAAAATCCAGGTATCACCACTCGATTGTACAGGTTGCGGCAACTGTGCCGATGTGTGTCCTTCGAAAGAAAAAGCACTGGTAATGAAGACCCTCGAATCGCAAATGGTTGAAGTTGAGCGTTACAAATACATGGACGAAAAAGTTGGCTACAAAGAAAAAGTAGTTGACAAATTCAAAACAATCAAAAACTCACAATTTGCACAACCATTGTTCGAATTCAGTGGTGCTTGTGCTGGTTGCGGCGAAACACCATATATTAAAACCATTACACAATTGTATGGCGAACAAATGATGGTTGCCAACGCTACTGGCTGTTCATCGATTTATGGTGGTTCGGCTCCTTCAACACCATACTGCAAACACAAAGAAAGCGGTTTTGGTGCTGCATGGGCTAACTCGCTATTTGAAGACAATGCCGAATATGGCTTTGGTATGGCCGAAGGCGTTACAGCCCAACGCGACCGCATTGAAATGGTAATGAAAGAAGCCCTTGCGAATGGTGCAAGCGAGACCGAAAAAGAAGCTTACGCAGCTTGGATTGAAGCAAAAGACAATGCAGAAGCATCGAAAGCGGCATCGGCAAAAGTACTTGAAGCCATTAAAGGTTCGAACCACGAAGCAGCAAAAATTATTACCGGCTTGAAACAATACCTGGTTAAGAAATCGATTTGGGTATTTGGTGGCGACGGATGGGCTTACGACATTGGTTATGGTGGTTTAGACCACGTTTTGGCCAGCGGACAAGACATCAACGTATTGGTTATGGATACCGAAGTGTATTCAAACACCGGTGGTCAATCGTCGAAATCGACCCCTGTTGGTGCTGTTGCCAAATTTGCAGCATCGGGTAAACGCATTCGCAAAAAAGACCTTGGTGCTATGGCCATGACCTATGGCTATGTTTACGTAGCACAAGTAGCCATGGGAGCCAACCAGGCACAATACTTCAAAGCTTTGAAAGAAGCAGAAGCCTACCCCGGCCCATCGCTCATTATTGCTTATGCTCCATGTATTAACCACGGACTACGTGCCGGAATGGGCAAAACACAAGAAGAGGAAAAACGTGCTGTTGAATGTGGCTACTGGCATTTGTACCGCTACAACCCAATGGTTGAAGCCGAAGGTAAAAACCCGTTTGTTCTCGACAGTAAAGAACCCAACTGGGACGAATTCCAAAACTTCCTTAAAGGCGAAGTTCGTTATACCGCTTTAATGAAAGCATTCCCCGAAGCAGCAACAGAACTGTTCAAAGCTTCGCAGGAAAATGCCCTTTGGCGTTACAATTCATACAAGCGTATGGCCGATCAAAACTGGGAAAAATAATACTTCCTGAATAAATAGTAAAAAGCCCGGCAATTTATATTTGACCGGGCTTTTTTTATATATACTTCCTCACATCTGTTACCATCATGCCTGCTGCTTTTGCTGCTTCAATCCCCGGATCGCCATCTTCAAAAACCTGACAAAAATGCGGATCAACACCAAGTAGTTCGGCACATCGTAAAAATGTTTCGGGATGTGGTTTGCCATGCGTAACATCATCGCTGGTAACAATTGCATCAACTTTATTCAACAAACCAATAACTTCAAGCGTTCGGGTAGCTATTCGCCTGTCGGCACCTGTACCACATGCTATTGGCATTTTTCCGTAATTCTGCTCAAAAACTTCCATCACCTGATTTACAGGTTTCGTTTTGTGTATATTTAAAAAGTACTGATCTTCCTTGTAAACAGCCATTTTTTCGGGATCGAAATTACGAAGCCTGTACTTCTGTTTAAATAGTTTCATTTGAGGAACTACAGGTATTCCGGCATAGGTGAGAAACTCGGCATAAGTAAAATCAACGCCATAATCACCTAACAACGACTGATATACTTCGAAATGAGCAGGCATGGTATCGGCCAAAGTACCATCAATATCGAAAATTAAAGCTTTTGCACCTTTATTTATTTTTAATTCATTCATCATATGTTTATACTTTTTGCCACAAAATAAAACAATATTTCATCAACGTAAGAACATTGAATTTTATGCTTTTATCAAATCTGAACCTAAGTTTTTCTAAAAAAGAATATGCAAACAAAGATCAGTTTACACAAAAAAGGCTAAATTAGTAGTCCAATTTTCAGAAAACAAAGTAAGAATTATTTAGAACCATGAGCAATTAATAATTTTTATACTTTTTTAGCAAAACACACTAAAACAAAACAAATTGCTGAATGTTAATTCAATCAAAATTTTTAATCACAAAAAATTGAACTAAGTGGTAATATTTGTCCCCCTTTTTAAATACATTTTACCACAAAAAAACAATAAATTTTATGCAATATTGAAAATTCAAAATACTATTATCTGTAAACAGAATACTTACAATTAATCACAAAAAAATGAACACTATGAGAATTTTGATTTTTACATTATTATTAAGTCTTCTCTCGTTTGGATTAAAAGCACAAGACTGGAACATGAGTTCCGATGCTTTTAATGCTTTGGGAAGCATTGACACAACGACAACAGTTGAAGGACTCACTATTTATGCCGACAGTTTGAAAAAGGTTACTGTTGACACAAGCAACAAATCGGTAGGCGACATGTCGTTTACTCATCGCTTAAAATTGGGTGGTGCCGGCGAAGTTGTTGAAGGAGTTGCCACTTCACGTGTTGTTTCGTTCGATGTTGAAGGCGATGCCACTATTACAGTAGCAGCAATGTCGTCAACAGGTGATGAAGACCGCGAACTGGTTATTTTGGCAGGAAGCGATACTTTAGCTGTATT
>JAFGAF010000291.1 GCA_016933815.1 Prolixibacteraceae bacterium | reverse complement strand
TAATTAGTGGCCAATTAAAGTTGATTCAGAATTTTACGGGTATAATCAACCATAAATAATGGAATATTGATTAGTCCCTCATCTTGTTTTAGGTTTTTCATTGAAAACCGGATTGCCATTGGCGGATTAAACTCTTTTCGGTAAAAGGCCAGACTTTTACTTCTGACATTTTTGTCCGACTTAACCTCAACAGGGATAATGCTATTGTGATGTTGAATAATAAAATCGACTTCTGCCAGATTGCCCGACCTCCAGAAACGAGGGTTCCCATCGAACTGAAGAAGTAATGACGATAGGACAAAGTTTTCGGTCAATGCCCCTTTAAATTCGGAAAATAAGCGCTCACCATCAGCAAATACAATAGGATCAAGGTTCGACATTCTACGTAGCAAACCCACATCGGGCAGGTAAATTTTGAAACTGTTTAAATCATCGTATGCCGATAAAGGCAATGCCGGCTTAGTATTGCAGAATACCTTGTAAGCCAAACCCGAGTTGATGAGCCAAGTTAGTGCATCCTCATAATCGCGAGCCCTGGCTCCCGGTTTTACTGTTTGGTAAAGGAACTTTTTATTATCGCGGGCAAGTTGTGAAGGCAGTGAGGACCAAATGCAATTAACCTTTGGAATATCCTTACTGGCAATATGTTTAGAAAAGTCGAGTCGAAACGATGTTAAAATATTGTGCAAAACCTGCTGAGTAAGTAAAACGTCCCTTGTACCAAGCAATGTTGTAATGGCTTCAGGCATCCCTCCCGAAATAAAATACATTTTTAGTTTCTCGGCCAATTGATTAAAAAAGATGTCAGGTAAAGGTTCAATCCGGTTTATTTGTTCCAAATAACTATGAAGTTCAGGAGATGCTTGTTTCAGAAACTCAGAGAATGAAATTGGATAAATAGGGATGAAATCGACCTTGCCAACTGGGAATGAAGCACCTTTGCCCATAGCTACTCCCAATAATGAACCGGCACAAGCAATTTTGTATTCCGGGGCATCCTCAGCAAAATATTTTAATGCATTCAGGGCATTATTACATTCTTGTATCTCATCAAAAATAATAAGCGTAGAATTTGGCTCAATCGCCTTACCATAAAGCAATGATAAATTATCAAGAATTCGTCGTGGATCTTTTGTCGTTTCGAAGAATTGTTTCAATTCAATTTGCTGATCAAAATTAAAGTAGGCATACTGTTCAAAATACAATTCTCCAAATTGTTTCAATAACCAAGTTTTACCAACTTGCCTTGCCCCTTGTAGGATTAATGGTTTACTGTTCAATCCTTCTTTCCAAGCAAGCAATTTCTCAATTACTTTTCGCTCTATCTGCATTTTCACACAATTTGTGCCAAATACGTTAAATAAATCACATAATTGGCATTTATTATTGGCAAATATAGTGATTTGTTAATTAATAACTTTAAATCTCATGCATCCTTTTATCCAGAAAATCCTGTTTCAAACTTTTTCTCCATACTTCAAGTTATGCTCGTTAACCCTAAATTCAACCATGCGCCCGATCAATTCGTAAGGTATGGCTTGATTGGTGGGAAATTGCACCGAACCTTTTCCTTGTTTGTAGGCCGAAAGTTCTTGGGCAAATTGCTCGTGTCCGCTTGGTGTGGCATAAAAGCCAATGTGACTTTTAAATGCTGCAAAATAAACCAAGGGCTTCCCGTATGTTTTATAAGCCGGCATTCCATAGGCCAT
>JAFGAF010000026.1 GCA_016933815.1 Prolixibacteraceae bacterium | reverse complement strand
TTGGCTTTCGATGCATGTGCCTTTTGTTTCAAAGGCGGTGCAAAAATACAAGTATTTTTTTACGCTCCAAACTTTTCAAGTTCATTTTTTGCCTTTTTTTTCTCTAAAATTTGTTACCCACTGAAAAATAGGGATTTTGATCGCGTATTTTTTTTTAACAAACATTTGTTTGTTCGTTTTTAATACCAATTTCGAGGAACCTTAGTATATTTGTTTGTACAAAAAACCGAAACAACATGAACCTTTACATCACAATTATTGCATTGGGGCTTCTAATTTTTTCGTCGCATGCATTCAACGAGCTTTTCAATAAAACAAAAATCCCCAATGTTTTGCTATTGCTACTGATTGGAATATTGGTAGGTCCCGTTAGCGGATTTATTTCAAAAGATTTTTTTGGCGAACTTGGCAACGTTTTTACCACCATAACATTAATTGTGATACTTTTCGAAAGCGGTTCAAGCTTAAAATTTAAAGAGTTAAAAACAGCAATTGGCTCAGCTACTTTGCTTACAATAATCAACTTTATAATAACCTTGGGACTAACAACCGGAGTAGCTATTTTGCTTCTGAAACTCGACATTTTAAGCGCTTTATTTATTGGATCAATTGTAGGGGGAACATCATCGGCTGTAGTGATACCAATGGTACGACAGTTAAAAATGGGAGAAAAATCAACCTCTGTTCTAATTCTTGAGTCGGCTTTAAGCGATGTGCTTTGTTTGGTAGTAGGGCTTGCATTACTCGACGGAATTGCAATTGGCGAAGTTTCAACCACCAAGGTTTTTTCAAAAATGTGGAAGGCCTTTTTGTTTGCCCTGTTAATGGGTGTAGCAAGTGGCATTTTATGGTCGTTATTAATAAGGCTCATCCGAAGTGTAAAAAATTCGATGTTTACAACTTTAGCATTCGTATTCATTGTTTATGGCATTGTTGAACTATTGGGGCTCAACGGAGGAATTGCAGTTCTTAGCTTTGGCATCATATTGGGCAATGTTGAAGTGCTCAACAACGGAAAAGCTATTCGTAAAGTATTGAAATACGATGTTTCGGGGTTCAACTCAAACGAAAAAGACTTTTTTTCGGAAATTGTATTTATAATGCAAACCTACTTTTTTGTATATGTAGGTATTTCGCTTCAATTTGGTTCTTTGGGCGTTTATGCTGTAGGTTTATTATTGGTGGTATTAATCATTTTACTTCGTATTCCGTCGGTTTCACTTTTTGTAGGCAAAAGTGTTCCAAAACCCGAAAAAGCCATCATGTCGGTAATGTCGCCAAAAGGTTTGGTACCGGCAGTACTGGCTTCACTACCATTACAACGTGGCCTAAGCAATGGTGAAATAATACTCGACCTTGGTTATTCAATTGTTCTTTTCAGTATTGTTATCTGTTCTGTTTTGGTTATAGTACTATCAATAAAACCCGATCTGTTCAGCCGGAAAAAAACCGAAATAACCGAAACTGTAGAAATAAAACCCAATGCAAGTGAACAAACAAAACTAAATTAACAACAATATTCAAGAAACTATACAGCCATCAAGCTTGGTTCAAATTCTTTATTAAACATCGATTCAAAGTTGCGCATAAACGAAATCCTGTTCGATTCCATTTTATTACGGCGCATACGTATAAAGTCAAAACCTAAAGGAGAATACGCTTCCATCTTAGTTAAATAGTCTCCAATGTATTTATCGTGGTTTAAAGCAACAGCTTCAATCAGCAGATAGGTAGTACTTTTCAGCATCATTTGTTTCATGCTTTCGGTATTATTTGCCGAAAAACAATTCAACTCATCGAGTACTATGTTGGTAAAATGAATGGTACGGTTAAAATCAGTTTCGAGGCTTCCCTTTTGCGCCGAACGGGTGAAGAAAGTGGTAAGAGAGCCGTCCATATCTTCGCGCACATCCTGCAAATCGTCGACAAATTGCAAAAAAGTACCAAAGCCAAAACAAAAGTGTTCCTGTTCAGGTGTTAAATCACCCTTAATCAGGTAACCATCAGCTAAAACCGATGTTCCACCTTTTTCAATACAAATCGAAAGCAAATCGTTTTCGCTCAAATCGCAGGCATCCATTAACAAAATACTTCGGGTTTGAGCTTCGTGAATAGCCAGCAAACTTTCATAAACTTTAGGATAGCGCTTGCGATCCCACTCGTTTTCAATCATGCTTACCAAATCGAAAATTGCCTTTTCGTTTTTATTGAAATATTCGGAATTGAGCCCCAACAAACGTTGCTTAAATCGTTTGCTGAACGCTATTTTTTCACTTTTGCTAACCGTTCTGTCATCGAGATAATTATCGCTGTAAGGATACAACATGCTGTAAGCAAAAACCGACTCGCTCACTTCAGGTTTCAAGCCCATAAGTACTTGCAAGCTGTTAACAATCCACAAATTACGGCTAGCCTGGAAAATATCCTGAACAGCTATTGACGGATCGAAGTCGCGCGCCATTTTGAAAAACTTTTTCGAAACATCCATAATGCTCATCGACGAAAGAACAGCCAGCTCGTTACGGTTAAATTTGAACACATTTTTTAACATAGCTGCAAAATTTGCATTCAACTGCTCACTCAATTTCTTGCGGGCAGGCGCATCCATCGTCTTCAAAGCAACCATATTTCGTTGCATATTCGAAAAACCTTGCATTTTATTTTGATTCAGCTTTTTATCCTGATCTGTAACTTTTTCGCCTTCGAAAGGAAAATCAGTTTTTAGTTCATTCCAAATTTCAGTATAGCTATCGATATAAGCATTAATTTCCATTTCTTTTTTAATTAAGTTTGCAGCAACAAAAAGATAAAAAAAATAGCCTCGAACAACGAACAAAAAGGCCAATTACCTTTTTTTACCTGTAAACGATATACTTTTACCAATTAATAATTCGATACAAGCCATGACTGCATCAAACAAATTTAAAAACTTTTTACGCACTACTTTAATTGGTGGATTGGTTGCAATTCTACCCCTTAGTTTAATTATTATAATTTTCCGCTGGATAATTTTATTAATTGAACGCTACCTCGAACCATTGGTAAAGCTATTCAATACCAACACCCGAATATCAACAATAATTGTATATATTGTTTCGGTAGTTGCAATTGTTACCCTGTTTTTTTTCATCGGGTTATTTGTAAAAACCCGCGTTGGAAATTTATTGCTAAAACATTTCGAAGAAACCTACTTTGTGAAAATTCCGGGTTATAAAACTGCACGCGAAATTGTACAACAGTTTTTTGGCGGTAACCGCTCGTTTTTTTCAGAGGTTGTGCTGGTCGATATTTTTGGAACAGGTGTAATGATGACCGGCTTCATAACCGATTATCAGGAACATAACGAATACATAACAGTATTTGTACCAACCGGCCCCAACCCTACTTCGGGCAACATTTACCACGTTCCGAAACAAAGGCTTAAGCGAAGCAACATCGCTGTCGATTCGGCAATAAAAACCATAATCAGCTGCGGAGCAGGCTCATCGGCAGTTTTCGATGCCTCCGAAATATAAAACAACACCTTAGCAACTTAGACTAAAAATACCAACATGTTATGATTTTTGGGCTTCTTATTTATAAAAAGTCTGAATAAGCATCCGACAAACAAAATTGTTTACTAATTTTGGCCACCCTAACAACATGGTATTTTGCTTACATTACGCGACATAGATACAGGGAAAATGGTAGTTGTTAAAGCTGTTCACGGACGTAGCAGCTTTCGTCAACGCATTTCGGAAATGGGCTTCATTAAAGGCCGCGAGGTTTTTGTGATGAAGAATGCCCCTTTTCGCGACCCCATTGAATACCGAATTATGGGATACAACATCTCGTTGCGCCGTAGCGAAGCTGCGTTAATTGAGGTAATGACCCGGCAGGATGCCGCCGATTTTGAAGACCGCTATAACGGGACTTTAATTTTCGACAAAAAAGAAAAGAAAAAAAATCAACAACAAACCGAAATTAAAGTTGCATTTGTTGGCAATCCCAACTCGGGCAAAACATCGATATTCAATTGCCTCACCGGCAAACACGAACACGTTGGCAATTATTCGGGAGTTACTGTCGATGCTAAAAAAGCCAAAATCAAGTACAACAATTACCTGATTCATATAACCGACTTGCCCGGCACCTATTCGCTTTCGCCCAATTCGCCCGACGAGCTTTTTGTTCGCGATCACCTTTTAAAAGAACACCCCGATGTAGTTATCAATGTTGTTGACTCGACCAACCTCGAACGCAACCTCTACCTAACCACCCAATTAATCGACATGGATGTGCCGGTTATTTTGGCTCTCAACATGCAAGACGAACTCGAAAAACAGGGTGACAAGCTTGATACACAACAATTTTCAAAAATAACAGGCATACCAACCGTTTGGACCATAGGCACCAAAAAGAAAGGTTCAGATCAATTACTAAAAAAAGCAATAGAGGTAGTTGAAAACACCGACCCGCACCAACGCCACATACACATAAATTACGGCACCGAACTTGAACAATCGATCAACAATGTACAAAAAGCAATATGGCAAGCAAAAAATTACATACGTGAATTTTCTTCGCGCTACTTTGCTCTTCGCTTGCTCGAAAACGACGAACACACCAAAGAAAACATCAGCTATCTGGACAATTGCCCCGACGTTTTATTGGTTGCCGAACACGAACGTTTGCGCCTCGAAAAACTTCTGCACGAAAGGCCGCAAACACTTATTACCGATGCCCGTTATGGTTTTATAAGAGGTGCATTGCACGAAACACTAAAACGTTCAGCCCATAAAAAAGAAAGAAATATAACTGAAAAGATCGATCGTTTTTTAACCGGCAAGTACACCGGCTTCCCTTTTTTCCTTTTGTCTTTGTGGATAATGTTTCAGGCTACATTTAAGCTGGGACAATATCCTGCCGATTGGATCGACACAGGTGTTGTTTGGCTGGCAGGAACAGTAGGTAAGCTAATTCAACCCGGACCTGTTCACGATTTAATTGTTGATGGCATTTTTGGCGGCGTTGGTGGCGTACTGGTTTTTTTGCCCAACATTGTAATACTTTTCTTTTTTATATCGCTGATGGAAGATACCGGATACATGTCGCGCGTGGCTTTCATTATGGACAAACTAATGCATTTAATTGGGCTGCACGGCAAATCGTTTATTCCGCTAATAATGGGTTTTGGCTGTAATGTACCTGCCATAATGGCAACCCGCACACTCGAAAACCGAAGCGACAGGTTGCTTACCATACTCATTATCCCGTTTATGTCATGCAGCGCTCGTTTACCGGTTTACATACTCATTGCCGGTGCAATTTTCCCTCAAACAGCAGGAACAGTAATATTCGGCCTCTACCTTTCGGGTATTGTGGTTTCAATTATTACTGCCATATTCTTAAAGAAAACCATATTCAGGGCAAAAGAAGCTCCTTTTGTAATGGAGTTACCGCCATACCGTATTCCAACAATGAAATCGACCATCAGACACATGTGGTCCAAAGCAAAAGAGTACCTAAAAAAGATGGGCGGAATAATTTTGTGGGCATCAATAATTGTATGGTTCCTGAGCTATTTTCCACGCACAAACGAAACAATCGACCAACACAACAAACAGCTGGTTCAAATTGAAAAACAAATCGAAAACGAAAGCACAACCATCAACAAAACTGTAATCGACAGCCTCGAAACCCTTCAATGGCAAATAAACCATCAACTAGCCGAGGAACAACAACACAACTCCTACCTGGGTCGACTCGGTCGTTTTGTTGAACCGGCAATAAGACCTATCGGTTTCGATTGGAAGATTGGCGTCAGCCTGCTTTCGGGCATCATTGCCAAGGAAATTGTTGTGAGCACATTGGGCGTACTTTATTCGGGAAACGACGACCAATCGTTGCGCGAAGCCATACAGCAACAAACATACAGCAAGGGTAAACTTAGCGGACAAAAAATATACTCTAAACCAACTTCGCTTGCATTTTTGGTTTTTGTGCTAATTTATGTGCCATGTATTGCGGTTATTGCGGCAATCAGAAAAGAAACCGGAAAGTGGAAATGGGCACTTTTCAACATTACTTATGCCACCACTTTGGCATGGATCATTGCCTTTATCGTTTCGAAAATTGCCCCTTTTTTTGTTTAATGTACTGCTTTTAATTTATTTTTGCCCCTAATGAATATCAACAGGAATTATTTCAAACCCGAACTGCTTGTGCCGGTTGGTAGTACCGAAGCATTTTATGCAGCAATCGAAGGCGGTGCCAATGCTGTTTACCTTGGACTGAACGATTTTAATGCCCGCAAACGAGCAAACAATTTTACGCCTTGGCAATTGGCTGCATTAGTCAAAACAGCCCGAAAAAAAGATATTAAAGTTTACGTTACACTCAACACGGTAATCCGAAATACAGAGATAAACCGCCTATTAAACACTCTTTTTGTTCTTTCGCAAATAAAACCCGATGCAGTAATTATTCAAGACTGGGGCGTTTATTATCTCGCACACAAAATTTTTCCGCAATTAAAATTGCATGCCAGTACACAAATGGCCAATCACAATTCGTCGGGAGTAAGTTTTTCGGCAAAAATGGGTTTCGAGCGTGTTGTGTTGGCACGTGAACTTACACAGAGCGAACTCGAAGCAATTGCCCGTAAAAAGCAAACCCAGCTCGAGATGTTTGTACACGGTGCACTTTGCTATTCTTTCTCGGGCATGTGCCTTTTCAGCAGCTATTTAGGCGGCGCAAGCGCCAACCGGGGCATGTGCACCCAACCGTGCCGAAGGCTGTACGGCAGCAAAAACAACAAAAAATACCTGTTCAGCCTAAAAGACAATCAACTAATTGATCATCTGCCTTTTATAACTAAAATAAAAATCGACTCGCTAAAAATCGAAGGCCGTTTAAAAAATGCCGAATACGTTTATCAAACTACCAACAGGTACCGCAAAACAATCGACCAGTTACAAAACAATAAAACAACCGACAGTGAACCCCTTCTCGATTTTGGACGCGAAAAAACCGACTACTTTTTGGGCAGAAATATTTCAGAAGCCATAACCCAATCGGCCGGTACAGGTTTGTTTATTGGTAAAGTTACAAAAGCTAACGGCGACACTATTGAAATAAGCACAAATACCTTGCTGAAAAAAGCTTACCGGCTACGTTTCCGAAATGCAAATACCGATGTGCAAACCGACATCAAAATAGAAAATATTGCTAAAATTGAAAACGGATACAGCCTGCAGGCAAAAGAATTAAAAACCCACACAAACGACGAAGTTTACCTGATTGGGCGCGATTTGAAATTCCCTTCAAAAATCGACACGCAAGGCATAATAATTAACGAACGCCTGCCCGAAAACAAGCTAAAGAGCCTTTCAATTATTGCAACAAACCGCAATAAAACCTCAGGCAAAACCACCCTATTTGTTCGCATCGACCAGCTTAAGTGGCTCGAAAACATCGATCGCGGAAAATTCAAAGGTATCATTGTCAGTTTAAATAAAAAGGCATTAAAAGA
>JAFGAF010000290.1 GCA_016933815.1 Prolixibacteraceae bacterium | reverse complement strand
ACAAGTTCCGCGATTTTGTAGCCTTGGTTGATTATGAAACCAATGAACAAAAAATAATATGGGATCATTTTACCGACCGTAGTTGTGAGCCGGAGAAAGAATGTAAACTTTTCAACTACAGCTACTTCTTTAAAGAGCGGGGCGCAATTTCCTTCAACACCATGCCGCACACAAGAACGACAGGCATGAGTGTACGACCGATTATTTCAGCAAGTGGAAACCAACTGATTGTTGCACTCCCTTCGGAAGGTGAAATCATAATATTCGATTTTGAAGGAAATAAAATAGGCAAAAGCAAGGTTCCGTGGACCAACAACTACATTTCGGTAGAAGAACAAAAAGAAATTCAACGCAAGGCCATCGCTAAATATAAAAGTATAGAAGAGCCAATGCTTGCCAATTGGGTTACGCCCGAGGAAAACCGTTTGGCCATGGAAACAATTATTAAAAACATGGAAAGCGATTTGTACAAAATAACTGACCCGATTCCGGTGCCGGCCATTTCAACAATCATTAAAGATTCGGATGATAATTTGTTGTTTTTCGAATACCCAAAAGAAGAAGGTTCCAACAAATTCAATGTATGGGTAATGAAAAACGGGGGCGAGTTTATATGTCAAAGCAGCTTTGTTTGCGATGAATACAACCTTCAAATCAATCCGGAAAAAATGGTTTTCCGCGATGGTATGATTTACAGTTTACAAACATTAAAAAATGCCGAAGGCATACCCTTAAGGCTGATTAGGTTTAAGTTGGAGTAAGCACTTTTAAAAAGTTCATTAGACATAAGATAAAAGACTAAAGACTTTATTTCAAAATATTAACCATAAAAAACGGGTTGACTGAACGAACAGACAACCCGTTTTTATTTGTATGAACTGATGTTTACATCAAGAAACTGAGCAAGATACCGGCACCTACTGCTGAACCAATAACACCCGAAACGTTGGGCGCCATAGCGTGCATGAGCAAGTGGTTGCTTGGATCGTTTTTCAAACCTTCGACCTGTACAACACGTGCACTGTCGGGTACAGCCGAAACACCTGCAGCACCAATCATCGGGTTAATTTTATTATCGCCTTTCAGGAACAAGTTCATGACACGGGCAAAAACCAAACCACCAGCGGTTGCAACCATGAACGACAATGCTCCCAAACCAAATATTTTCAACGAATCCCAGGTAAGGAATACGTCGGCTTGCGTTGAAGCACCAACGGTAATACCCAACAAAATGGTAATAATATTGATTAAAGCATTGCGCGATGTATCGGCCAAACGCTCGGTAACGCCAGATTCTTTGAGCAAGTTACCAAAGAACAACATCCCCAACAAAGGCAATGCCGATGGCGAAATGAACAAAGTAAGCAACACGCCAATAATCGGGAACAAAATCTTTTCGGTTTTAGAAACCGCACGCGGAGGTTTCATTTTAATGAGCCTTTCTTTCTTTGGAATAATCAGCCTAATAATTGGAGGCTGAATTACAGGCACCAAAGCCATATACGAATAGGCTGCAATTGCAATTGCGCCCATCAAATGTGGAGCCAGTTTCGATGACAAGAAGATTGCTGTTGGACCGTCGGCACCACCAATAATACCAATTGCACCCGACTCCTGAGGAGTAAAGCCCAAAGCGGAAGCACCAAGAAAGGTTGCAAAAATACCTATTTGTGCAGCAGCACCCAAAATCATCAGTTTAGGGTTTGAAATTAGCGACGAGAAATCGGTCATAGCACCAATACCCAAAAAGATAAGCGGAGGATAAATACCCTGTGTTACCCCAAAGTAAAGGTAGTTCATTACCGACCCTTGCTCATAAATTCCAATTTTGTAACCGTCTACAAATGGTATGTTACCAATTATCACCCCAAAACCAATGGGAACAAGCAACAAGGGTTCGTAGTCGTACTTAATGGCCAGGAAAATAAAAAACAGCCCTACAAAAATCATCATCAGGTTGCGAATATCGAAATTGGCAAAACCTGTAAACGACCAGAACGATTGCAAGCCATGTAAGGTAGCCCCCAACGGACCTACCGCATCGCCACCCGAAGCAGGTTCCATTGCCCAAGCATCCATCCAACCAAAAACCGATTGAAAAGTGAGCAAAATGGCAACTGCAACTAGTGCAATTATACTTTTTCTATATTTACTATTCATAACTTTCTACATTTCAATCAGCACATCGCCTTGTAAAACGGCATCGCCCGGTTTAACCTTAATTGTTTTCACCACACCTTCTTTTTCGGCTAAAACGTTATTTTCCATTTTCATGGCTTCCATAATCAACAAATTATCGCCTTTTTTAATGGTATCGCCAACATTAACCAAAATTTTGAAGATGTTGCCCGGTAGCGGTGCTTTAACCAATACACCGGCACCCGTTTGTGCTTTTTGAATTGTTCCTTCGCCGGGTTTCTTTTCAACCGGCTTACGCACCAATTTTGGGGTTTTACTTTGTTTTACTTCGCGGTGAAGCTGAACGTTGTATTCAGTTCCGTTCACTTCAATTTGGGCAACTTCGCCTTCTACGTCGTTAATTTTAACTTCGTAATCGTTACCCTTTATCGTAAATTTATATTTCTTCATTTTATTTACTTATTATCTGGGAAAATTTCTGACACCATAAATTTTTGAACTCCAAGGAGAATACCTTCTCTCGATTCGCTTTATGGTAATAATATTGCTCTCTTCGTCGTGCTGTTCCTCAAAAAAGAGGTGCAATGCCATAGCAATGGCAGCTGTTTCGTCGCCGCTGAGATATTTTTTATCATCCGAATCGGACAATTGTTGTGTTTGATTTGTTTTTGCTTTCTTCTTGAAATTGATATTCATAATTCTTGGAACATTGTTAAAAACAATCACCAATACTATTAATGCAGCAAAAACAATTAACCAACCTACAATTGTGATGATCCAAGCTTGACTATCGACTAGTAATAACACCATATCATTTTATTTTTACAATGGAATATTGCTGTGTTTCTTCATAGGGTTGCTCAACCTTTTGGTTTGCAATGTTTGGAATGCACGAATTACGCGGAAACGTGTATTTCGTGGTTCAATTACATCATCGATGTAACCATACGAAGCAGCTTGGTACGGATTGGCAAATGCTTCTTCGTACTCGTCGGTTTTCTTCAAAATGTATTCGAGGCGTTCTGTTTCGTCTTCAATTTTCGAAACATTGCGTCCTTCGAGCACTTCAATAGCACCTTT
>JAFGAF010000003.1 GCA_016933815.1 Prolixibacteraceae bacterium | reverse complement strand
TTGAACCAAAATCAATTCAACGCTCCGAAGGCAAGGCACAAAGGGTGATTGACAGAAGGAAGATATAGAAGACGGAAGACGGGAGTCAGAAGACGGGAGTCGGAAGTCAGAAGACGGGAGACGGAAGACGGAAGACAGAAGACAGAAGACGGAAGACAGAAGACGGGAGACGGAAGACGGAAGACGGGAGACGGAAGACGGGAGACGGGAGACGGAAGAATGGTGGAAGGTTTTTGAGACAACAATTAATATTGACTTATAACATATAAAAGCAATGAGTTTTAAGTTTGAAAAATTAATCATTTGGAATAAATCGATGGACTTTGGAGAGTCAATTAACACTTTAGCCCAGAAATTTCCCAAAGAAGAAATGTATAATCTTTCATCTCAAATAAGAAGAGCCGCTGATTCGATCGCATTAAACATTTCAGAAGGTTCAATTGGTCAAACCAACCCTGAATTCAAAAAATTCATGAACTATCCGATCAGGTCTTTGGCAGAAGTTGTAACTTGTTTACATAAAGCAATCAGAAGATTATACATAACAGAAAGTGAATTCAAAACACATTATGAATTCTCACATAATTTAATGAACATGATGGTTGCTTTCAGAGATAAAATCAAATAACAAAATATGTTGAATCAAAAATATGAAACCAATCACACTATCTACGGACCTCCGACTTCGGTCTTCCGACTTAACACAAACAACCTTCGGACTTCCGACTTCGGACTTCCGACTTAATACAAACAACCTTCGGACTTCCGACTTCGGACTTCCGACTTAAAAACATAAAACCATGATCATTAAACAACTCTCCGTATTTCTCGAAAACAAATCGGGACGCTTAAGCGAAGTATCAGCATTGTTAGGCAACGCAGGTATTAACATGACGGCATTCAGTATTGCCGACACCAGCGATTTTGGCATATTAAGGGTAATAGTTTCTGAACCCGAAAGAGCCCTTACCATTTTAAGGGAAAACAACTTTTCGGTGAGCCTTACCGAAGTTGTTGGTCTTATTTGCCCCAACGAGCCGGGTGCTTTGGGAAAAGCCCTTGGCATTTTAAAAGACGAAGGCATCCAAATTGAATACATGTATGCTTTCTCGCTCGAAAAAACAGCGAATATTATAATTCGTGCGGCGAATGTTCAAAAATGCATCGACGTTTTGAAGAAACACGAATTAGAACTGCTCCGCTCAAGCGATCTGTACAAGATATAGTAATTTAGACTTACCCTAAATTATGATATTTTTCAGTTTTTATTCATTTTGAATGAATGAATAAAGAAGTTTTTGTTTATTTTTCGAGCCGGAAAATCAAAGGGGACTGGAAACCCCATAAATTGAATACAACAGTTACAATTTTAAACGGAATGGTTATGCAACAAATAATAGGCTATTTGTTTTTTGCTTTTTTACCTAAATTGCTCCGGGAGGATTGATAATTGTAAAAATATATCTAACCCGGGCATTAGTCCGGGTTTTTTGTTTTAACAACAAACAAACAGTAAATCAAACAAATAATCCTAATAAATAGAATATGAAGAAAGTAGCAATTCAGGGCATCGCCGGTTCGTTCCACGAAGATGCCGCACAAAAATATTTCTCAGGCACCGAAGAAATCGACATCATTGAGTGTCGTACTTTCCGTAAGGTTTGCCAATTGGTCGATCGCGACGAAGCCGACATCGCCGTAATGGCCATCGAAAATGCCATTGCTGGCAGCCTGCTCGAAAACTATGGGTTAATGCGCGACTACCACCTCAAAATTATTGGCGAAATTTACATCCACATTCAAATGAACCTCATGGTTCTGCCGGGCGTTAAAAAAGACGAAATCACCGAAATACACTCGCACCCCATAGCTTTGAAACAATGCGCCGAATACATCGATGGTACCTTTGGTGAAATTTCGCTCGACGACAATTTCGACACAGCCGGTGCTGCTCGTAATATTGCCAAAAACAAGCTTTTGGGTGTAGCAGCAATCGGAAACGAACGTTCGGCGCAACTTTACGGGCTCGAAATAATTGACCGCAGTATTGAAACCAATAAGCGCAATTACACTCGCTTTCTTATTCTTTCGAAACAGAACGTAATTAGCGACGATGCCAATAAAGCATCGATTTGTTTCGAGGTTGGTCACTTTTACGGAGCCTTGGCAAGGGTGCTCAACATTTTTGCCGAAAACCAAATCAACCTTACAAAAATTCAATCGGTACCCATTATTGGCAAACCCGATGAATATTCATTCCATGTTGACATTGAATGGGAAGACATTGAAAAATACGAACAAGCAATTCACAAAGTACTTAAAAATGTATCGAGCCTAACTGTTTTGGGCGAATACATAAGGGGCGAACGCAAGCTTTACGAATCGTAAAAGTATGTCAGTGATAGCCATCATATTTTATTAGTAATGAAACAATTATTTTAGAGAGAAATTTTTAATTTATGCAAAATACACCGGTAAATCGAGATATAGTTAAAGCGAAACTGGCCGCCTTGAACCTTTCCGATATGGACAAAGCATCGATAAGGGAAGTAGTTCAGGTGGTGAACATGATTGAGGCTGAAACTGGCGTAAAATACATTCGTATGGAAATGGGCGTGCCCGGCTTGCCTCCCGCAGCAGTTGGTGTCGAAGCCGAAATTGAAGCACTTAAAAAAGGCGTTGCTTCAATCTACCCCAACATTAACGGCATTCCCGAAATCAAAACCGAAGC
>JAFGAF010000289.1 GCA_016933815.1 Prolixibacteraceae bacterium | reverse complement strand
GTTTGTTCTGCATTCATTTTTTCTTGCATTTGCATCTGAAATGTTCTCATTATTGCTGTAAGCTGGTCTTCGGTGAATAGTGTATCAACGCCGTTTTGTGCATCGTTAAAACCACGAATAAAGGCCTTGGGACTTATTTCAAAGTTGTTGTTTACAAAATTCTTATGCATTGATAAACCAAACACGTAGTTAATGGAATCATTAAATGTTTTTAGCGAATCAACAACAATAACAGGTTGTTCATTTTTTTTACTTTTCTTTTTGGATTGTCCAAACATTGAAATATTAACAACAAGCAATGCTGCTAATATAATTACAATTAATTTTTTCATTAATTTGATTTTTATTGATTAACGTTTTGTAAAATACAGATAATGAGTGTTTAATATCTTGATTGTAAATGTTTATTGTCTTATTTATTCAGACCAAATTTAGCAAAATAACTTATGTATTATCTATTAATGATTCCGAAACAGGACGTATTGCTATTTATTTTGGATGTGTGAATACTGTAGAAGCACTTGTTGTTGAATATATTGCTGAAATAATTGAGGTTACAAATAATACATCAACTATATAGTTAAGAAATAGAGTCAAAGATGATACTAGATGGATCAAATAATAATCTCTATTAGGTGGTTCTCAAGCCTGACCAGGCTAGCCGAGAAATTCATTTCATGTATTTGACCTATCTAATTGCGGCCGGGTGATCTTCTTGCAAATTTGAAGCTTCCTGGCTATACTGAGATGGAGTTTCATAAAGAAACAAATTTCTCGGGAAGCCATACTTATACGCGTCTGGCTGTGGTGTCTACTTTATTAGGTTTACCACTATAATTCATGTAGAGCCAGAAATAAATCGGTGTTTATTTTAGTTTAAAATTTGTTTGAAAAACAAAGGCTATCCATTGTGGACAGCCTTCTATTGTGTATAAAATCAAACAATTAATCTCCGGTTTGCGATTGTTATTTATGCTTTCTTGCCCTAGGTTTGTTGCATTACATTTTCGTCATGTACCAGTCCAAGGCTTTTTCGATGTTACGTGTATGCACAATTTGGGTGATGGTTTTTTTTAATCTTAAAAAGGCGGTTTCACTTTTAACAATGTAATCGAAAGCCTTGTGATGCATGCATTCAACGGCCACCTCAATTTTATCCTGACTGGAGAGAATTATCACCGCAGTTTCGGGGTCTGACTGGATAATTTTATCGAGTGTTTCAATACCGTTCATGGCTGTCTTGTCTACACTATCGAGAAAATAATCGAGAATAATCACATCGGGCTTTTCAGATAAGTGAGCCAGACAAAGTTCACCGGTTGCAAATGTTTTGATTTCAAAATCGGCTTTATGAAGAAAATCGATTTCTAATGCTTTCAAATACAAGGCATCATCATCGACCATGAAGATCTTTATTTTCTTTTTGTTTGTCATATATTTTTCATCTTAAGCGAGTTAAGTGCTTCGTTTAGTTCAACACAGGCCTGATCGCATGCACATTCGAGCTTGAGAACCAGATTAGAAATATCTGCTGTTTGTTTTTGAGTGCTTGCATATTCCTGCACTTTTTTAGCAATATCTTCAAAATCTGAGCTCATGCCCACGATCGAAAAAGAAGGAATCATTTTGTGTACGGCTTGATGCAATGCCTCCCAATCCTTATTGAGCAGGCTTTTTTTCATCGTGTTTATCAAGGGTGGTGTTTGTTCCAGATACAGTGAAATCATCTCCATCATCAGTTTGGGATTTGATTTAGTGCGTGTGTTTAAATATTTTAGGTCGATGCATTTGGTGTTATTATCTTTGTTTTGGATTTGTTCGGCTTTCTCTATAGTTTGAAAGGTTTTTTTTACCGATTGGATGATTTTGGTGTATAGTATTTTTTCGTCAATAGGTTTGGCAATGTAATCATTCATGCCAACGGCTCTGCATCGGGCTAAATCAACGGTTGTAACATCGGCCGTAAGGGCAATGATTGGAATTTGTGAATTCATGATGTTTCGGATGTGTTCGGTGGCTTCAAACCCGTTCATTATAGGCATTTGCAAGTCCATCAGCACAATGTCGTATGTGTTGGTTTCCAGTTTGTCAACTGCAATTTTACCGTTAGCAGCAATGTCGCATTCAAACTCAAAGTCGTCGAGCAATGTTTTCATCAACAATTGATTAAGTGGAATATCCTCGACTACCAGTACTTTAATGTTTTTAATGACCGATTCCACATCAACTGTAACATAATCCTGCTCAGGGTTAGCGTCGGTTTTCAAAAAGCTCAATATAAAACTAAAGGTGGAGCCTTTATTTATTTTGCTTTTAACTTTTATGATTCCTTTTTGAGCTTCAACCAACTGCTTCACAATAGCCAACCCCAATCCGGTTCCGCCAAAAAGTCTTGACGTGCCGCTTGTGGCCTGTTGAAAGTTCTCGAAGATGGTTTGCATCTTGTCTTTCTCAATACCAATTCCTGTGTCGGTTACCGCAAATTCAATGGTTGCTTTTCTTGTGTTTTCGCTTTTCAAACGCACGCTAACTGTTATTTTCCCCGTAGTTGTGAATTTAACGGCATTACTCATTAAGTTTAGAATAATCTGATGTAAGCGCACCGGGTCGCCCATTAACACTTTAGGTATTCGTTCATCGTAATCTCTAACCAGATCCAGATTCTTCTCTCTTATTTTTGCTTCAAACAAATGAAGCATGGCCGTGAGCGACGACTTCATTCTAAAGGGGGTCTGTTCAAAGGCCATTTTTCCGGCATCTACTTTAGCCAGATCAAGTATGTCGTTGATGAGCACAATTAAGGCATCGCCACTCATTTTAATTGCCTTAAGATATTCCGATTGTTTGGTAGATAAATCTGATTTCAACAGCACTTTGGTGAATCCAATAATTGCATTCATAGGCGTGCGTATCTCGTGGCTCATGTTCGACAGGAACTGCTGCTTCGATTTTACCGCATTTTCGGCAATTAGGGTTGCCTTTTCGGCTTTGTTTTTTGCATCTTCGGCAACGGCAGTGGCCAATTCAGCAAATACCATTGCTTCGGTAAGTTCGTTTTTGATTATTTTCTGTTCGGTGATATCCCGGGCCACTACAACCACGCCCAGCACATTGCCACGGTCGTCTTTGTAAACCGATCCATTGAACAATACATCGGTGAGTTTGCCATCTTTGTGGCGTAGTGTCAGGGGCGAATCGGTTACAGAACCTTTGTCGAATACTTCGAGGTACACTTCTCGGGCTTTATTGGGTTCAGTAAAATAGTCGAGAAAATCAGTTCCAACAAGTTTGTCTCGCAAAATTCCTGTTATGCGAGTAAATGCTTCGTTCATATCCATGATTTTACCCTTACCACTGATGGTTATCAAAGGGTCTAAACTGGCTTCGATTAAACTAAGCGAATATTTCGACAGTAACTTTTGAGCTGTCACATCGCGGGCCACTACAACCACTCCCAGCACATTGCCACGGTCGTCTTTGTACACCGATCCGTTGAACAATAC
>JAFGAF010000288.1 GCA_016933815.1 Prolixibacteraceae bacterium | reverse complement strand
CTCGACGAACGCAACTTATTGGCCTATTTAATGCGTGCAAATACACGTTTCGAAATGACCAGTGCCATCCAAAATTACAAACAAACACAGGGTTTAAAACCTATCGAAGAAAGCATTAACGGAGCATTAAACAGCACGGGCAACAAACTCGAAATATCGAATCAGGCCCTCGACGAAATTTTTACCGATTATTCAGTAGTGTTGTACATGAACCCCGATTTTAGTTTTGCCTATTTTAACCGTGGCAACCTTTACGTTAAAACCGAACGCTATTTCGATGCACTCGAAGAATACAACAAAGCAATTAGCATTGACGCCGATTTTGCTGAAGCCTACTATAATCGCGGATTACTGAAAGTTTTGCTCAATAATATCGAAAGCGGGGCTAAAGATTTAAGCCGTGCCGGCGAGCTTGGAATTACCGAAAGCTACAATGTTATTAAAAGGTATTGCAATTAACTTATTTTCCGAAAAAAAGGATAAAGCTTACATGCCACGCAAAAACCTAAACTGCTCTCGAGTAACGAGAAAAACCCTAAAACACCTGCAATTGCCAAGCACAGCCAATTACACCCAATAAAAAAGGTCAGTAATGCCAATACCGACAGCATTAAGCCTACTTGAGCCGCAAATATTTTTGGGCCTGCATTTATTCGCTTTGGCGAACCAAAAAACAAATTGGCCAACAGCTTACTAATATGAGTCAGAACGCTGTATTTACCATCGACAAAACCTCGAATAAAAAAATCGATTGCCAAAAACAGCATTCCCCACCACCAGTTTAAAACAATAAACAGAGCTACAAAAATTACTGTAAAAGCACCATTCAAACGTGCTACACGTTCGTCGGTTATCTTATTGGTTATCGGACATACTGTTTGCATAATTATATAAATTTTGATTTCTTATCAAAGATATAAAAGACAAATACATCTTTTATCAAGAATTCAATGCCGGTTAATGCTAAAAGCCAATATTTAATAATTAATCAACATATCCTACCATTTAGATTGCATTTAATT
>JAFGAF010000287.1 GCA_016933815.1 Prolixibacteraceae bacterium | reverse complement strand
GACGCTACTGCAGGCGACAACATTTGGTCGGTTACATTAGACTTAGTACCCGACGGTGGTGCAAATACATGGGAATGGGGTTTCAACGACCTTACAGGAACTTGGGTACCTAAAAACAACACTCAATTCACAGTTGTTGACGCCAGCCCGGTAACTACTACTTACGAAATAAAAACAGGTGTTGACGAATTTGCTCAAAATGCAATGAAAGTTTATCCTAACCCAACATCGGGCGTCATCAACATTTCGGGTATCGACACAAAAGCTGTTGAAATTTTCAACATGTACGGAGCAAAAGTCCTTTCAGTTGATGCAAAATCAAATGCTATCGATGTTTCGGGCTTAAGCAACGGTGCTTATTTAGTGAAAGCTATTGATACAAATGGCGAAATTAAAATCGGCATGTTCAATAAGAAATAAATCGATTACCAATAGGGTATAAAATAGAAGAAAGGCTGCTTCATTTGTTTGAGGCAGCTTTTTTATTTAAAGATTTTCATCATTTCCTGGTGCACCTTTCAAATAAAAAATGCCGAAACATTCTATATATCAATCGTTTCGGCATTTTTCCAGTGATCCCAGCGGGATTCGAACCCACATCGTCAGAACCGGAATCTGAAATTCTATCCATTGAACTATGGGACCGGTTTAGCGGCACAAAATTAAAAAACTTAAGTTATCTTTTTCAATATAAATAATAAAAGCGACCTTCAATACTTAAAAAATCAATTAAAATAATTTCAATTCCATCACTTTTCACAAAATCAGCATTATTTTTGCCACACATGAACAGTTTACAGGCCATCGAAACCATGAACAAAATGGGAGAAAAACGCTCCCCTTTCTTCTTTATAATCGATTACAAGGCGCAAAATTGCTTTGTTGACACCCCACAAAGGGCCTTTAAACAAGGAATACTGTTTAATTTCGAATCACAATGCAACTATACCGAAGAACAAAAAAACCTGACAAACATTGAACTCATAAAAAAACAAATTCCGTTCAACACCTACCAAAAAGCTTACAATCTGGTTATTGACCAACTACAAAAAGGCAATTCGTATTTGCTTAACCTCACGTTTTCAACACCTGTTGAGTGCAATGCCAGCCTTGCACAAATTTTTCATTCGGCAAAAGCGCGCTATCGGCTGCTTTACAATAATTATTTTGTGGTTTTTTCGCCCGAAACATTCATCAAAATCGAAAATGGAAAAATTAGCACCTACCCTATGAAAGGAACCATTGATGCGAACTTGCCCAATGCAGAAAATCAAATTTTGGAAAACAAAAAAGAAACGGCCGAACATGCAACCATTGTTGATTTATTGCGTAACGACCTGAGCAGAATTGCCAACAATGTTACCGTTAAACGTTTTCGCTATATCGAGAAAATTGTAGCTCACGACCAGGAACTGTTGCAAGTAAGCTCCGAAATTACCGGCACTTTACCCCCCGATTACTACAATAAATTGGGCAATATTGTGTTTGATATGTTACCGGCCGGATCAATTTCGGGCGCTCCCAAACCCAAAACAATTGAAATTATTAGTAATGCCGAAACTCACCAACGTGGCTATTACACCGGCATTGCAGGTTATTTCGACGGCCATATGCTGAACAGCTGTGTGCTGATAAGGTTTATTGAAAACCAAAATGGGCAACTAGTTTACAAAAGCGGAGGAGGAATCACCACCCAAAGTGATGCAAAAACCGAATACAACGAATTATTAAAAAAGATATATGTACCAATTGCTTGAATCGATACGCATTGAAGATCGGGTGTTGCATAACATCGAACTTCACAATAAACGCTTCAACATGGCCCGAAAAGCACTTTGGGGACAAAGCAATTTAATCGATTTGAGTACACTGATCAATATACCAGAAGAAATAAGCAACGAACGGTACAAATGCCGAATTGTCAGCAACGGACAAACATTCAGTGTTGAAATAAAACCCTATGTACAACGAAAAATTGAAACCCTAAAAATTGTTTTCGACAACAACATTAATTACACTTACAAAACCAGTAACCGAACGCAACTTGATAAAGCTTTTGCTCAACGCTATAATTGTGATGACATTATAATTATTAAAAACAACCTGTTAAGCGATGCATGGGCTGCCAATTTAATTCTTTTCAACGGTGAAAAATGGTTTACCCCCAAAAAACCGCTACTAAAAGGCACGCAACGAGAATATCTTTTATCGACTGGAAAAATATTTGAACAAAACATACATCTAACTGATATAAAAAGCTTTGAAACGATAAAACTAATAAATGCAATGATCGATTTCGACAGGGCACCTGCTATTAACGTAGAAAAAGGTGTTTTTTATTAATTAACCAAAGTAAAAAATTGGCACAAGTGTTGATAAAAATGCATCAGCATAAAAAAGAAAAAGCTTATTTTTGAATTATAAATGCTATTCGACCATATTATGAATAAAGATTCAATGATTAACGACGACGTGATTTCGACCATTTCAACCGAAGATTACAACTCAATTTGCAACAATGTTTTCGATTACATGACAGGTTTTAACAGCCCTGAAAAATCGATCCAACAAAACTATTTACTTAAACGCGAACACATAAACCGTGTAGTTGGTTATTCCGAAGTACTTACACGCAGCCTCGAACTTGACAACGATATGGTTATGGCGGCACAACTGGCTGCATTGTTGCACGACATTGGTCGCTTTGAGCAATACAAACAACACCAAACCTTCAACGATTCTATATCGTTCGATCATGCCGAGAAGGCAATTGAACTGATTGATGAAAACAAATGGCTTGCCAATTTGCCCGACGACGTTCAGCAAACAATTGTTAAGGCAATTAAATACCACAACAAAATCAATGCTCCAAAAACCGAAGATGAACAAAGTACTCTATTGATTCAAATATTGCGCGATGCCGACAAAATTGACATACTCGACATAGCCATCAAAGAATTTTCGCTACCTGTTAAAGACCAAAACCAATCGTTTGCACTTGAATTGGAGAAAAAACCAACGTTTTCGAAAAAGGTTGCAAATGCTATTCTTGCCGGAAAGAATGCCGACAAAAAAGACCTCAAAACAGTTAACGATTTCAAATTAATGCTGATGAGCTACGTTTTCGACATCAACTTTAAGGCAAGTTTTGCCCTAATCAACAAAAGGCAATACCTGAAACAGCTTTTCGATACCTTACCAAAATCGGACGACATTTTTGAGGTTTACCGAAAAACCAAAATACATGTCGAAAACCAATTGATTTAAAAATAACTTAACATGCTTATTTGTCGTTGCAACGAAGTTTCAAAACAAGAACTAAACGCTCTTATTAAAAAAAACAGAGGAATAACACTTGAAAAAATTATTGAAACCACTGGCGCATCGACCAAATGCGGACGATGTAAACCATTGCTCCAAAAAACTTTCGAACAACTCAGTGCGAAATATCCTCCTGCCTCGCAACTCAACTTGCAATTTTAGGTGCAAGCGGTTTTTACAAGTAAGGGTTTTTGTTTACTTTAGCTTTATTTCAAAATAAAAGCAATTCAATGAACACAAAAAAGATACTAATTAGTAACGACGACGGGATAAATGCTAAAGGGATTTCGGTGTTAATAAAAATTGCACGCGAATTTGGCCAGGTTTTGGTTGTTGCCCCCGATGGTGCCCGTTCGGGAATGTCGAATGCCATAACTGTTGAAACACCCGTGCGATTAAAGCAGGTTTTAAACGAGAACAACTTACAAAGCTACAGTTGCACAGGCACACCGGTCGATTGTATCAAACTAGCTTTCGACAAACTGCTCGATCAAAAGCCCGATCTAATTCTATCTGGCATTAATCATGGCTCCAACTCATCGGTCAGCGTGCATTATTCGGGTACAATGGGTGCTGCAATTGAAGGCTGTATCCACGAAGTTGCTTCTATCGGTTTTTCGCTGTGCGACTACCGCCCCGACGCCGATTTTTCGGAAGCAGAGCCCTATATTCGCAAAATAATTGAAAAAACACTCGAAAATGGCCTGCCAACCGGCACTTGTCTAAACGTTAACATTCCAAAAGGAAAGCCCAACGGCATTGAAGTATGCCGACAAGGTCACGGTCGTTGGGTTGAAGAGTTTGACGAACGGACTGATCCTCAGCGCAGAAAATACTATTGGATAACTGGTTTTTACCAAAACATGGATAATGGCATGACCGACACTGACAATCACTTTTTGGAAACCGGAAAAGTATCGGTTGTACCCATAAAAATTGACATGACCAATCACGAATTTCTTGAAAAATTGCGCTCATGGGAAATGTAAGCAAAAACAAACAACCCTTTTTCGACAAAACATCAATCGGATTTTTTCTGGGGCTTCTGATCCCTGCTACTGCATTTGCATTGTATTACTATGCAAAATTCAGCGACATTAGCTTTATGGATTATATGGCATCGATGCATCGTTACAAACTACTATTTAAAGTACTTAGTTTGTGTGTTTTGTCTGACCTGCCACTTTTTTACCTCTTCCTTCATTTTAAATACATGAAAGGTGCAAGGGGCGTAGTAGCTGCCTGTTTTTTATTTGCCTTTGCTGTAATGGGTTACCGCATATTTAACTAGTTAAGCCATGAAATACTTTCTGATTGCGGGAGAACCATCGGGCGATATGCATGCAGCCAAATTGATGTGCGAAATTAAAAATATCGATAGTGATGCTCAATTCGAATTTTTGGGTGGCGATTTAATGCAGCAACAGGGTGGTACCATGCACCTGCATTATAAGAAAATGGCTTTTATGGGTATTGGTGCCGTTTTGGCAAACCTTAAAACCATAAAATCAAACTTTTCGATATGTCAAAATGCGCTGCTCAACTTCAACCCTCATGTGCTTATTTTGATCGATTATCCCGGATTTAACTTACGAATGGCAAAATTTGCTAAAGAACACAACATAAAAACAGCTTACTACATTTCGCCAAAAATATGGGCATGGAAAACCAAAAGAGTTCATAAAATAAAAGCTTTTGTAGATCAAATGTTTACCATTTTTCCATTCGAGACTGCCTTTTACCAAAAATTCAATTATAAAGCGAACTATGTTGGCAACCCGGTTTACGATTCAATAACAACCGAACTCTCACAAAAACACAATCATGAAACATTCTGCACAAATAACAAATTATCACCTCAGAAACCAATTGTTGCCTTATTAGCCGGTAGCCGTAACGAAGAAATCAGCTTATTGCTGCCCGTGATGGTTAAACAAGCAAAATCTTTTCCCAATTATCAATTTGTAATTGCTGGAGCTCCCGGACAGAACCCCCATTTTTACCAAAAATTAACCAACACTGAAATACCTGTTATTTTTGATCAAACATACGCCTTATTGCGATCGAGCAAAGCAGCCATAGTTGCGTCGGGAACAGCCACACTTGAAACTGCGCTTTTAAAAATTCCGCAAGTTGTGGTTTATAAAATGGCAATGGGCTGGTTTTTAGAAAAGAACAGAAAATTCATATTAAAAACCGATTTTTTTTCGTTGGTGAATTTGGTAGCAGAAAAAGAAGTAGTTAAAGAACTTTTTCAGAGTGAAGTAAACGAGAAGCTTCTGAATGTTGAATTAGATAAAATACTCAACAACGAAGATTACCGATCGAGAATGCTGACCGAATATAACAACATTGCTGAAAAGCTGCACAGCGAAGGAGCTGCCCAAAAAACAGCTAAAGCGATATGCCAATGGTTAAAAAATTAATATAGAGCTATGCTAAGTTTATTAAAAAAAGAATTGAACAGTTTTTTTGCTTCGTTAAGCGGATATTTGGTTATTGCCATCTTTTTGCTTACCACAAGCCTGTTTCTTTGGGTTTTCGATGGAAATTTCAACATCATCGAATCGCAAACTGCATCGCTAAAGGGATTCTTTGAACTGGCTCCATGGTTATATCTTTTTTTAATTCCGGCCATTACCATGCGCATGTTTGCCGAGGAAAAACGCACGGGAACCATTGAGCTATTAATTACAAGGCCCATAAGTGCATTCCGTATTGTTTGGGCAAAATACCTTGCTGCTTTAATTTTGGTTTTCATATCGATAGCCCCTACCCTTTTGTACTTTTATTCGGTTTACCAACTAGGAAATCCGGTTGGCAGCATCGATACCGGAGCAACATGGGGTTCATACATTGGTTTATTTTTATTGGCATCGGGATACATAGGCATAGGACTGTTCGCTTCGGCTATTTCAACAAACCAGGTCATTTCTTTTTTAGGCGCTATAGCACTTTCATTTATAACATTTATTGGGTTCGAATACGTAGCTTCTATTTCGTTACCGCTTTTTTTAGTCAACTTTTTTATAAACTTAGGCATAAACGAACACTATCTATCACTCAGCCGTGGTGTTATCGATTCGCGCGATGTGAGCTATTTTATTGCCTTGTCGTTACTTTCAATATTCATTACACAAATTTGCATTCAACCTCAAAATCTATTAAAACGAAAAATTACAACAAAAAAAACAGCCTTGCTTATTGCTATATTGATTATTTCCGGCATAATGGTAAACAAACGTTTATTCCGCATTGATTTAACAGCCGAAAAAAGATATACCGTTAGCGAAACAACCAAGACACTGCTCAATAAGCAATCACAACCACTTAACATTGATATTTTTTTGGCAGGAAAACTGCCTTCGGCAATGAAAAGTTTTCAAGAAGCAATTATTGAAAAAGCCGAAGACCTGAATGCCTTTTCGCCATACCGAATATTCTACAACATAGTTGACGTTTACGAAATAAGCAATCAAAGCGAACGTAACCAGCTAATTAACAGATTAATTGAAGCAGGAATTGAGCCTGTAAATTTTGAACACCGTACAACCGAAGGCCTTTCGACACAACAAATATTCCCGGGAATGATTGTATCGAACCGAAACGAAAGCGTAGCCATCAACCTGCTGAAAAGCAACCCCATGCTCAATTACGAAGAAAACTTTCAACAATCGTTAGAACTTTTGGAGTACGAATTTACAAGAGCAATACGCCTTTTGCAACAAAAACAACTACCAACAATTGCATTTCTTAATAAAAACGGAAATGCCAACAAGTTCGAAACAGCAGATTTTCGCTATGCCCTGAGCGAAAAATACAAAGTTATTGACTGCACAGCCAATGAACTTTACGATAATGATTCCATTGAAACATTGGTAATTGCAGCTCCTACCGAAGCATTTACCGAACAAGAAAAACTTCTCATCGACCAATTTATAATGAACGGAGGCAAGGTTTTATGGGCAATCGACCCTGTAGAGGTAAGCATCGACTCGCTTTCGCTTGGCCTTTCAACCTTAGCATTTGAAAAAGGGATAAACCTGCGCGATCAGCTTTTTCGTTACGGAGTGCGCATTAACCCCGATTTGCTGCAAGATGCAGTTTGCCTTCAATATCCGATCAACACAGCGCCCAAAGGGCAATCGACCCGATTTACCCCGGCACCATTTTATTATGCCCCGTTAGCTTTACCAAACCCCAACCATCCGCTAAGCCGTAATCTCAACAATGTTATGCTTGAGTTCAGCAGCTCGGTCGATTTAGTTGGCGAATCGGAGCACCTCAAAGGAAATATCATTCTTACAACATCGAGCCATAGCCGCAAAATAAATACTCCGGTTGAAGTTAGCTTGTTAAGCGCAACTAACCCTCCCGACAGCCGCTTGTTCAATCAACCAAATATTCCTATTGGTGTTTTGCTCGAAGGCAAATTCGAATCGGCATTCAGCAACCGGATAACCAAACACTTAGGAATGGACATTATTAAAATGCGTAGCCCCGAAAACAAAATGATTGTAATTACCGATGGCAACATTATCAAAAACAAAGTACGTTACCGCAACGGGCAAGCACAAATACAAGCATTAGGACACGACCAATATTCGGGACAAACTTTTGGGAATCGCGATTTTCTGGTAAATTGTGTCGATTACCTGAACGACGATATTGGCATAATGAGCATTCGTTCAAAAGTAATAAAAATGCGCTTGCTCGATAAAGTAAAAATAAGGGATGAAAAAACAAAATGGAAATTATTAAATACAATTAGTCCTTTAGTACTAATTATTGTGTTTGGAATTGCTTACACAATAGTTCGCAAAAGAAAATTTTCACGCTAAGCATAAAAACCACAAACAAATATCTGTTTAAACGGTTAATAATTTATTCATTAAAAATTTTAATACACAATAACTAATGACTAAAAAAAACAACAAAATACAAAACATAATTGCAAGAATCTCAGCAACAATAAGCAGTTCACTTTTCATTTTTACGACAGTTTTATCCATCACATTTATTACTGTTCCAAATTCGGTGTATGCAATTGAAAACAACAAAGCCCAAAAACAGACTGTTAAAAAGATATTTGGCACCAATAAAGATGAAATAATAAGGATTCCACCACCCGAGAGCTTTATGTTAAAGTCGGGAAAAGAAAATACAACGCGTTTCAATGTCAAATACAATAATTTTCCAGCTCAAGCAAAAACTGCCTTCAAATATGCTCTCGATATTTGGGCATCGCTTTTACACTCTAATGTAACTATCAATATATATGCTACTTGGGAAGACATTAATGCCGGCGAAGAAAATGGAAACACTTTGGCAGCTGCAGGAGCAACCGATTTTTTTAAAGATCAGGAAGCATTTCCAAACTATGGAGTATATTACAACATTGTACTTGCCGAAAAATTCAACAATAAAAGCTTGAACGTTGGAAACGACGCCGACATTTACGTTGAATTCGACAGTAAAACCAATTGGTATTTCGGTACCGATGGCGAAACCCCATCAGGAAAGTACGATATGGTAACCGTTGTTTTACACGAAATATGCCACGGACTTGGATTCTACGGAAGCATGACCATGAATACCAACAACACAGGCTCGTGGGGCTACGGAGCTCCATTTCCTTTTAGCTACGACCGCTTTGTTTATAATAGTATGAATCAACAATTAATTGATACCGAAATATTTGAAAACCCATCAGTCAACCTTGGTAAGCAATACATTAGCCGCAATTTGTATTTTGCCGGGCCTGTTGTTGTAAACGAATATGGCGATAAAGTGGCCTTATATGCTCCAAGTCCGTTTAGTGCGGGTTCCAGTATCGATCATTTAAGCACCACATTTAACAGCACCCCGCATCGACTAATGACTCCCGGAATTGGTACCGCATCATCAATTCATGATCCGGGACTACTAACAATGGCAATATTGAAAGATGTTGGCTGGAGCACGATATCAATTAAACATCAAGCAATTACAAATACCGAAAACATTCAGAACATTCGTATTCTTTCCGAAATATCGAACGACCCCAACCTCGAAATTATTTCACCCGAACTAGTGTTTTCGCTTAACAACATTGATTTTACCTCAATACCATTGCAATATAATCCGACAGACTCATTATATTTTGCCGATTTAGCCATAAACAGCCCAAGCGAAATCAGTTATTATATAAGAACAAGCGATCAGTATCAACGAGATTATTTTTTCCCTAATACAGCGCCAAAAAAAATGATCAATGTAAATATTGGCCCCGATTCAATTGCCCCTGTAATAGCACACATACCCAACAACAACATATACACAATCGATACAGAACTTGATATACAAGCCGAAATATCCGATTTATATGGTATCGATACTGTAAGCATTGAATATTTTTTAAACAACGATACAGTAATCAGTATTGGGCTCAATGAGCTCAGCGAGGCCAATTATAATATTAAACTTGCTTTAGACACATTAAATCTTATTCCTGGCGATTTGCTCAGCTATCGTATTATTGCTACCGATAAATCGTTACAAGGCAACAAAAGTTTCAGCCCCGAAACAGGCTTTTACACACTAACGGTAACACAAATTCCCGAATTTATAAATAGCTACGAAACAACATACGAGTCGGGGGTGAACGAATTCAATCTCAATGGTTTCGATATAAAAACAGCAAAAGGTTTCGAGAAACCTGCGCTGCAATCGGAACATCCATATGCAAACGGAGGCGAAAACACCTGGCTCGATTTTACGGCTGAACTAATTTTTCCAGTAAAAATCGATCAAAGCAATCACTACATTTCGTTCGATGAAATTGCTTTAGTTGAACCAGGCGAAACTGGCAGCAATTACGGCGATGAAGATTTCTACGATTACGTTATTGTTGAAGGATCGGCAGACAACGGACAAACCTGGATACCATTTGAAGATGGTTGGGACTGCCGCTTGCACAACGAATGGGCACAAGCTTATAATCAATCGCAATACTTCGATAATTTTGAAGCTTTGTACCAAATGAACCTGTTCCGTAATCATCAAATCGATTTAACTGCATCGGGCAATTTTAAGCCCGGCGATGTAATAAGAATAAGGTTCAGGCTACATTCCGATCCATACGCTGTAGGCTGGGGCTGGGCAATCGACAATCTGAAAATCCAAACAACTGGTTTAGCTGCACCCAACATCGAGAAACTTTCACTAAAAGTGAGCCCCAATCCGGTAACCAACAAAGAGTTTTCGATAAATGGTTTAAATGATGAAATTGAAACCCTAAAGCTTTTCAATACAAATGGGAAACTCGTACATCAACAAAGCTTAAACATCGATAAAAATAAAATTTCATTACCTGAACTTCGAAATGGCCTGTATATTTTATATATTAATACACTCAAACAACAATACACTACAAAACTTATTATAAATCAAAATTAAGACACATGAGATCAATAATCACCTTTTTACTTCTGTATGTATCATCCGGCATTTTTGCACAATTCACTTATTCCGAAAAAGTTACAGACAAATGGCCTTATTTATTCAATGAATTTCATCAGGGCATTATTTATTACAACACCAACAAAGCCTCAAAAGCTTCCTTCAATATCGATGTTGCCAATCAACAATTTGTTTATTTCGAAGACGATGAACTGATTAAATCGGTTAATCAGGCATACACTATCGATTCGCTTGTATTAAGCAACAGTATGTTTATAGTTCACGAGAATGAGATTTACGAAGTACTCGAAAGTGGCAAAAATATTTTACTGCTGAAAAGAATTCGTATTGCTATGAACTCACTGAATGAAAACAGCGGAGGTTATGGTACAGGTTCATCAACAGATGCTACTACCCGTTTAACTTCGGTAGATGTTGCCAATTACACAAATGTACCTTGGAATGTTGTTAAATTAGAAAAAAACAAAGGAAAAGTCTTTGAACTCATAACCGGTTTCTATTTACTAAATACAACGACCAAAAAATCGGAAAGGCTTACAAAAAAGAATCTATCAAAAATATTTCCCGAAAAGGATGTTAATAAAATCATGAAAACCAAAAAATTAAAATTAAAAAGCGAAAATGACATCAAAGCACTTTTTAATCTATTAACCAATTGATTAGCAGATATTAATTTTTCAATATTCTTCGGTAAAGAACCTCGTTGTCGGTTTGTACTTTGAGCAAATATGTTCCATTTTTTAATGCCGAAAGGTCAATTTCGTATTGCATTTTTTCATTTGAAGAAAAAACTGTTAAAAGCCGACCATTAACGTTATAAACAAATATTTTTGCCGGTGTTTTTGTTTCAACAGTAAGCAAATTATTAAACGGAATTGGATAAACTTTAAGCAAATCGTTATTGACCATATCGTTGTAACCTACAGCTTGCTCAATATTAATAATGAATTGTTTCTCAAGCGCATTGCCTAATGTATCAACAGCCTCAATAAAAAGGGTATAGTTATCGCGTTTATTAAAATCAAATTCTTCAATTGTTTTTAAGGTATCGTTCTCGATGTAAAACTTGGGAGCAGCAAATCCGTCGCCAATTATTATCGGGTTTCCTTTTAAATTGTAAGTATAAACATTTTCGGGGTACTCATCATCAACATGAACTGTTGCAACAAAAGATCCGGCAGGCAGTTTTTCGCGTACAGTTGTATTGCTTAATACAATATCAATAGGCCCCGGTGTTTTTGGTTTGATACCCAAAACAGCACCTTGATTTTTTGTAAAATCATGCGGCCCGGGAGCCAAATTATTTATATTGAAATATCCGTTCATTGAACCGCTCCAACCCCAATTGAGATGATAAAGCCCCTGAGCATCAACACCATCAATATTCCAAGCATGACCAGCTTCACCATTATCGCCATCGCCATGATATATAATAGGATAACCAAGCTTTAGATTTTCATTAAGAATCGATTTCCACTCTTCATCATCGTCGGGGCGCGACATATAATAGATTGACTTTGAATAATTAAAGTAATTTTTAAGTGCACCAACTGTAGTTTTGGTATATGCCCCCGAACCATCAGGACCAAAATCCATATTAACCGTTACTGCTGCATGATAAAGCAAACGTGCATTGTGTTCATTAGCCGAACCCGAAGGCATTGAATCCCAAACATAAGCTTGTTGTTTTTCAAAATCGACTGTTTGTGTGCCATAAGTTTGATGAATATATGATGCTTTGCCTTTGCCGTTTTCGGGATAACCATAAACACTCATGGCTTGTGCCATCGATACAGCCACACAACCAACCCAAGTTCGTCCGCCGGGGCCATCTTCGTCCTCGGGACAAAACATGTTCCAATTTCGCCCCTGATCCCATCGTACTTTTAATATTGGTGCCACAGTAATTTGCTCGGTTGATTTTAAAATGGAACGCCCATCGGTATCCCATGCAGGATTTCGCTTTGCATTGTTATCTTTTCCTTTTTCGATGATTGATTTACCGGTATTTTCTACCCACCAACTTAGGTGTTCAGGCCAATCAATTTGTTTTGCAGGCTTCGATTCAAAAGAATAAGCCAATAAGGGTTCAACTTTATCGTCGGCCGACACTATAACAAAACCAACAGGTTGAAGACTTATCAAGTACGAAAATATTTCATTGTTTGAACTAATTTCATCAATTCTTTCAACGGTATAGCCATTTGAATGTTGAATGAATTTTTGAGCAAATTCAAGTGCTTGATCTTTTGTAATTGTCTTAGCATTAAGCGACAATACAATAGTCAGCAAAAATAATATTGTAAAAAATTTATTCATTTTATTATAATACGCAATTTTTTTACTTTGTTCACAATAACAAAGTTACAAAATAAGAAGTTCAATTAAAATTCGAACCTGACATTAATCAGTCCATTTAACTATTTTTAAATGTGCTATTTACGATTCGAAAAGTATTTTAAAAATTGCGAACGTTCATACAACGAAGGGTTTGCAATGTTGCCATAACTGAGCATGGCTCTGAATTGATCGGTTGAATCAAAATCTTTTTGGGTCATGAAAGCTTCTAAATCGTTTATTATTTGCCCTACAACATTTACTCCGTTTATGTATAAAGTTGAACAAAGTTGAACAACTTGTGCACCTGCAAGAATTTGTTTAATTGCTCCTTCGCCATTATGAACACCGGTTGATGCAGCTATTTGAATACGAGGCAGTTTCCCCTTTACGATACCTGTCCAACGCAAACCACGGTTTAAATCACCCGGCGAACTCATTACTTCGGCAGAATTAAAACTCAGATTTTGCAGATCGAAATCGGGGGTATAAAATTTATTAAAAAGTACCACCGACGATGCCCCATGGGCATGTAGCTGATCGACAAAACGAACCAAATTAGTGAACGTATCGCCAATTTTGATGGCGATTGGAATTTTGACCTTGCGTTTTACCATGCGTAAAATGTCGAAATATTTTTTTTCGTACGATTCCGATGAAATATTCTTATCGACAGGCATTTCGTAAATATTGAGCTCCAAAGCATCGGCACCAGCACTTTCAATCTCAGCAGCAAAATCGGTCCAATCCGAAGCAGTTATACAATTTATGCTTGCAATAACCGGAATACTCACCGCCGCTTTTACCTCTTTCACAAAATCGAGGTATTGTTGTACGGTATTCATTTTGGTATAATTACGAATATAATCCTCGGCTTCGGGGTAGCTATAGTTTTGTTCGCTCGATGCAATCATATCGCTAATATTCAGCTTAATTTGCTCTTCGAAAAGCGATTTTAAAACCACTGCCCCAACACCTGCTTCCTCGAGTTGTTTTATCATTTTAACCGAATTGGTTAATCCTGAACTACCTGCAATAATTGGGTTTTTAAGCGACAAACCCATGTAATTGGTATTCAAATTTGCCATTTTGCTTTGTATAAAAATTGTTTAACAATATTCACGATGTCCAAATATAGTACTTCCAATCCTAACCATTGTACTACCTTGCTCAACAGCTATTAAATAATCATCGCTCATGCCCATTGATATCTCTTTAAAATATTCATTATCGGCAAAGTAACGATCTTTCAACTTGTCAAAAATATTTTTCAGCAAACGAAATTCGTTGCGAACCTGTTCAGTGTTTTCAGTAAAAGTTGCCATTCCCATAACTCCGCAAATGCGTATGTTTTGCATTTTTTGATATTCATCGGAATCGAGTAAAGCAATTGCTTCGTCATGCGACAATCCAAATTTTGTTTCTTCATTGGCAATATGAAACTGAAGTAAACAATTGATAATACGTTCGTTTTTATCAGCTTCCCTATCAATTGTTTTCAACAGCTTTAAACTATCAACAGCATGTATTAATTCAACAAACGGAGCAATGTATTTAACTTTATTGGTTTGTAAGTGGCCAATAAAATGCCATTCAATATCCTTGGGCAAAGTTTCGTACTTAGTGGTGAGTTCCTGAACTTTGTTTTCGCCAAAAATACGCACACCGGCATTGTATGCTTCTAAAATTGCCTCGTTGGGTTTGGTTTTCGAAACGGCTACCAATTTTACCCCAGCAGATAAAGTTTTGTTTATACTATTGATGTTTTCGCTAATCGACATTGTATTTTTATTTTCTACAAAACTAAAAAAATGAATGCAAAACAGGAGTGCTATTTTCGAAAATAACACTCCTGTTCAACAATTATTGGTTGAAAAAGTTGCCTTCTAATCGAGTTTATGTATTACCAGTCCCGATCGTAATTTAGGTTCAAACCATGTTGTTTTGGGCGGCATTATGTTACCGGTATCGGCAATATCTATTAATTGTTTCATCGACACCGGAAATAGAGCAAATGCAACCGCCATTTCGCCGCTGTCGACACGTTTTTTAAGTTCACCCAAGCCGCGAATACCACCAACAAAGTCAATGCGCTTATCTGTTCGGAGATCTTTTATTCCCAAAATTTTATCGAGAACCAAATTCGAAAGAATAGTAACATCGAGCACACCAATTGGGTCGTTATCGTTGTATCTGCCCGGCTTGGCAACCAACTTATGCCATTCGCCACCAATATACATGCTGAAAACATGCAGCTGATCGGGTTTAAATATTTCGGAACCAACTTTTGATACCTCAAAATCGGCAGCAAGTAATTCAATAAGCTGCTCTTTCGACAAGCCATTTAAATCTTTAACAACTCTATTGTAATCAATAATTTGCAATTGATTATCGGGGAAATGAACCGCCAAAAAGTAATTAAATTCCTCGTTGCCCGAATAGCTTGGATTTAGCTTGCGCTTTTCAGCTCCAACCAATGCAGCAGCTGCTGTACGGTGGTGGCCATCGGCTACGTAAGTTGCCGGAATTTCATTTTTAAATATCTCAACAATCCGCTTTATTTTATCAGAATTATCGATCACCCAGAAATGATGTCCAAAACCATCTTCAGCAACAAAATTGTATTCAGGATCGCCCTTAACCACCTCAGCAACAATAGCATCAATTTCGGGGTTTGCAGGGTATGCAAAGAAAACCGGCTCAACATTGGCATTGGTGTTTCGCACATG
>JAFGAF010000286.1 GCA_016933815.1 Prolixibacteraceae bacterium | reverse complement strand
GCACTATTCCAAACTCTTAGTTGGGTAAATCCACGATTAATGTTTTTTCGTTCCATAATGTTGATATTTTAGTTTTGCTGAAAATAAATAAAATTTCTGACTTCTTTTTAAAACTTAACAACAACCCAACAACCCAGTTTAACATCACCCCAATGCATCTTTAATATACAAACCTTAGTAATACTTCCATTTAACTTCTTTCATTACAGTTCCGTCTCCCGACTCACCCCCGCATCTTCAAAACTGGCCATTTCGTTTAAAAAGTTAACTGCCGATTTGATTATAGGAAGTGCGATGGCCGCCCCTGTTCCTTCACCCAAGCGCAATCGCAGGTCGAGCACCGGCTCGGCTTCAAGGCGTTCGAGCAAAATGCTGTGGGCTTTTTCATTCGACTGGTGGCAGAAAATACAGTTGTTTTTCAGCGCCGGCTCAAGCTGGCTGGCCGAAAGCATGGCAGCCGATGCAATAAAGCCATCGACCAAAACCAACATTTTTTGTTGGTAGGCTTCGATAAACGCTCCGGCCATCATGGCAATTTCGAAGCCGCCAAATGTGGCAAGTGTTTCGAGCGGGGAGGAGGGATTATATTTTCGGGAAACTTCTTTCAAAACGTTCTTTTTATATTCGAGCTGTTCGCCAACCATTCCGGCACCTGCACCCACACATTCGTCAATGGGCAGGTTTAAAAAGCGGTGCATCAGCAGAGCTGAGGATGAGGTGTTGCCAATGCCAACCTCGCCAAAGGCTATGGTGTTGCATCCTTTTTTGGCTTCGGCTTTTACAAAATCGGCTCCTTTTTGCATGGCCAGCTCACACTCAGCGGTGGTCATTGCAGGTTGGTGCATCATGTTTTTGGTGCCACGGCCAATTTTTGAGGGGATGATGGGCAATTCTGACGGAAAATCGTAATCAACTCCGGCATCAATAATCTTCATATTGAACCCGTTTTGCTTGCAGAACACGCTAATGGCAGCGCCGCCATTAACCATGTTCAGCACCATTTGCCAGGTAACATCTTTGGGGTAGGGGCTTACCTTTTCGTCGGCCAGCCCATGATCGGCTGCAAACACCAGCATCACTGGTTTTTCAATTTTGGGCGAAAGTGTTTGTTGAATAAGCCCTATTTGCAGGGCAATATCTTCGAGTTGTCCCAACGACCCGGTTGGCTTGGTTTTGAGGTTGATTTTATGTTGTAAAGCCCCACCCAAAGCCCCACCAACCTTCCCCAAGGGGAGGCTTTGGGGATGTGCGTTCTTGTTATTTTCGTTCATTTTATGTGTGTTCCTTTGTTTTTTGTACTTAATGACCAATGACTTAATGACTAATGACTCAATGATTGACAGTTAGAGGTATCCCCGACACCATCAGTATTACCTCGTCGGCCCTTTTTGCAATATACTGGTTCATCCAGCCCTGTAAGTCGGCAAACTTACGGGCAATTTCGTTTTCGGGGTGTACGCCCATGCCCAGTTCGTTGCTCACCACTATCAGTTTGAAATCCTGATTGATAAAAGCATCCCATTCGGTTTTGGCTTCCTGTAACGATTTTTCTACATCGTTGTTGTTATCGTAAAAAATGTTGGTCAGCCACAGGGTAATACAATCGAGCAAAACCGTTTGCCCCTCAAAACGAAGCTTCGACAGTTGTTTTTCTTCCTCGATGGTTGTCCATTGGTTGCCACGGTCGTTTTGATGCCGTTCAACCCGCTGG
>JAFGAF010000285.1 GCA_016933815.1 Prolixibacteraceae bacterium | reverse complement strand
TGCACTAAGTTATTCCGTTCAATCATTATATCGAAATATTTCCCCCTGAACACCCTTTTTGCTCTCACCTTGTTCCATTTCGACGGCAATTTTGGGTTTACAGCAATCCCTTTGTAATCGGGTTGAACGCCAATCATTTCTTTGCTCAATACATTGTAATACCAAGCCACCGAACCGGTTATCCATGTAAATTCCATTTGCAAAGGGTTGTTTTTATGGTCGGGACCAAAACATCCGTTGGCATAAATGTAGGGAGGCATGTTTTGTTTCGGGTCATTTTCTTTTCCGCTGTAATAACCCGGTGCGTTGTTCTTGAATGCTTCGTAAGCTTCGTCAATCCGTCCGGCACGCAAAAGCCCCATTATCATCCACACGTTCACATGCGAATACACGGTTCCGTTTTCGCAAATACCGGGTTCCATGCAACTTATGCGGCCAATATTGGGGTCGGGTGCAGTAAAAGTAGGTGCCAACAATAAATAACCAATGTTGGTCTTTAGCATTTTATTCGACGAATCGATTAGTTGTTGTGTACGTTTTTCGTCGGCAATACCTGCAATCATCGCCCAGCTTTGCGCATTCAGGAAAATTTTTCCTTCGTGGCTTTGATTTGAACCAATGGCACGGCCGTTGTCGTCGAAACAACGAACGTACCAATTGCCGTCCCATGCCGAATTGTTTATTGCTTGTTTGATATTGTTGTATCGGGCTTGATAACTTTCAGCCCGGCTGTCTTTTTGGTAGGTAAAAAGATCGATCATTTGTTTCAATGCTTCGGCATAGGCCATGCTGAGCCATATACTTTCGCCACGGCCTTCTTTACCAATGGCAGTGAGCGAGTCGTTCCAATCGCCAAACTTAATGAGCACTAATTCATGTTCGCCTTTGTTGTCTTCGAGGAAATTTAACGCATTTTCGATGTGCTGCAACACAGAAGCCGAACCTTCATCAAAGAATTTAATATCTTCGGAAAGGAAATCGAAATCGGCAGTTTCTTTCAAATAAGAAATTAATGTAAAAACCAGCCACAAGGCACTGTCGGAATAGGGTTTGGTGTCAACCGGATTCCATCCGCGCAGGGCCATACCATTTGTGTACTGGTATTTAAAAGCTTCACGTAAAATTTCTTTAGTACGTGCAGGATTAAATGATGAAACACCATATCCGTGTTGCACAATGTCGCGGTAGCCCATCCATCCCCAACGGCACCATTGCGCCCCGTAAGCTGTTTGGTGTTTCATCCAAACATTAAGCATCAGGTTGAGGTGTTCATCGGGGGTTTCGAAGCTGTTGTTTTCAACAAAAGTATCGTGATAAGCTGTAAGCTTGTCAAACTCGGCATCCATGGTTGAAAGGTATTTTTCTTTGAGCGGCTCAATGCCGTCAACTGTATCGCAAACACCTAAAACCATGTTAATGGCTTCGTGTTGACCGGGCTCCAGCATTAGGTTGAATTGCAAAACGCCAACGGTTGCATCGCTTGATCCTATTGAGCTACGGCATTTGCCTTCGACCACAACCCGGGGTTCGTTCAATCCGTTATATTGTCCCATAAAAGCATCGCGGCTACCATCGAAACCATCAACTTTGCGGTCGGGAGCCATAAAGGCAGTTTGGTGGTTGTGCGGGGTGATGTGCGGATGCTTGTTGGCTACCAGCGCATTGTGTTCGGAACTCAAATAAGTGGTGCGAAAAAACATGTCGCCGTAACTGTTAAAGCCCCATTTGTAAGCAAACTGAAACTGATTGTAAAAGAAGATGGAAATATCCCGCTTCTTTTCTGAAGTATTCACAAATTCCAGCGACCAAAGTTCAACAGGATCTTTCCCCTTGGGTACAAATAATCGGAATGAGGATTGTATGTCTTCGGTATTCGATTCAATTCTTGTATAACCCAGACCATGAGTGCATTCAAAAAACTGGTATTCACGCTTTACGGGTTCCCAATTGGCGTTCCAAAATTCTCCGGTTTCGTTATCGCGAATATAAATAAGCCGGCTCATCAGGTGGTCGCGGCCATACACATCGAAATCGCAAATGCGGCCAATGCCAGTCAATAGCTGAACAGCTTCGGTTCCCTCAATCTGATAATCGATATAACCAACGCCCGTTTGGTGCACCGATGAGAAAAGCACATCGTTCCACATAAAATTATCGAAAGCACGGGGCGTTTTGGGGTTGGTTATAACAAATTCTTTTCCGTCGTTTTTAAAATATCCGTATTTGTTCTGCATTTGTTAATGGTTTATTGGTTCAATTATTTTAGAATAGGTATTTACACTTCAATTTTCTTCATTCGTTTGATAAGGTTTTGAGCAATAGGAATTGAGAGGACCTGAATAGCGGCAATAATAAGCAAAGAATAACGCAATGCCGCCTCGGGAGAAAAGGCATAGGCAGTTACCAAAAACACCAGGCAACCGGCCAACCGGCCGAAATACAGGCCAAACTCGTGATTAAAAATATAGGCAAACTTTCCGCGTTTTTCAATTTCCGAAAGCTTATCGATAACGTTCATTTGTATTGGGAAATAGGCTGCATCGAGCAAAGGGCGAGCCAAGGAGCCACACATTTGGTACAAAAGCACACCGGCTGCCGAAAAGAATATGGTATTAAAAGTGCCTCCCAATAAATAAAGCACCAATCCGGCTCCGAAAACATAAATACGGTGTTCGGGTTTCGAAAAACGTCCAATAAAATAGAGTAAGGCCGTAGTTAACAGCGAACTAACAGCTACGATGCCGCCCAGCGATCCTTCGTTGCCTACAAAAGTGAGAATGAGCAATATTGGATAAAAAAATATTGCAGCTTGAGCAATTCCTTTAAACGAACCCAGCCAAAGCATTTTGTACCATTCGGGGCGAAATTTGAAGAACACAAAACGCTCACGTTTCGGGTTTATAAAATCACCTTGATGCACCATTACCGAGGCGATAATAGTAAGCACAAAAACAGCACAGGTTAGGCTAATGTAGGCAAAACGCGGCGGATACCAACCCCTTAATTCGCCCAAACTGATAAACAAACCGGCCAGCGCGGGCATTATTATAAAAGTGATGGTGTAAAATACTGTTTCGAGGCTGAAATAATAATTCCTGTTTTCGTCGTTAGTAGACGATATGGCCAAAAAGTCGCGATTGCACCAGAAAAAACCATACGAGGTACCCATGGTTAAACCTACCAGGGCAATACCTGCCAGTTTAAGTTCAGGTAAAACCATCATCACCGTCATGGCCACTCCACTCATTACCATACCCAAAGAATATAAACGGGCAATTTTAATGTAACGCAACAAATAACCATTTATTAAAAAGGTAAAGGGTATGCCGGTATATACAGCCAACTGATAAATAACTACATACGAAGTGTTGCTGGTTTGTCTTAAAATATAGGCACCTACAAACAACTCCAAAATAGGTAACACCAAGGCATACAAGAGATTTGTCATTAACAATATCCGCATGTTCTTGGGATACGATTTATATATATTAAACTCTTGGTTTATTAAAGTATTCTTCATTTTATTTAATTAAAAACTTTTTTAACACTGGCTTTCTTCAATTTTTGGTTTAGCAATAAAAAATTTCTTTTAAATGTATTTGTGTTTTCCTTCAACACATAGCATAAGCTCCCTTGACCTCTAACAATCAAGGTTTTGCAAAAATTAATTTATCAACACATTAGCAGAAAACGGGGCGTTTTTTCTTTTTTATACTATTGTCAGAACGATTAATAATCAACAAAAATTCTACATCTACTTATTACGATAAAAAAATCGACACAATAATGTAGGTAATGATCATCAGTAAGATTACAGATAAACCATCAATTACTTTTTTATTTTTTTTATAAACAGGTTTGTTTTTAAATTGAATGAGTCCTTTTATAAATCGTTCTTTCATAATCATCTTTTTAAGAAATTATTCAACTGCAAAAGTCACACTTTGATAATCGACAGATGAACGCCCAATCATTATTTCAAACTCGCCCGGTTCAACTACATTCTCCATGTCTTCGTTATAAAAACTGAGCATTGAATTATTAATTTCAAATGAAATTGTTTTAGATTCTCCTACATTCAACTTAATCCTTTTAAAACCTTTTAACTCTTTCACCGGACGCGAAACAGAGCTTACTTTATCCCTAATGTAAAGTTGAACTATTTCGTCGGCAGGCATCGGCCCACCATTTTTCACCTCTATTTCAACCAATGTTTTCTCATTCTTTTTAATAGCAAGCTTACTAAGCACGGGTTTACTGTATGTAAAGTTGCTGTACGACAAGCCATACCCAAAAGGGTACAATGGCGAACTGCTCATGGTAACATAATCAACAAATCTGGCTGAAGGCTTATGGTTGTAATATTGAGGCAATTGCCCTACCGAACGAGGAATTGTAATTGTTAGTTTACCCGAAGGCGATAAATTTCCGAACAAGATATCGGCAACAGCATTGCCAGTTTCTTGTCCCATGTACCAACATTCGAGCAAGGCATCGGCTTTTTCCGAGATCATGTTTACCGACAATGGCCTTCCGTTACTCAACGTTACAACAACCGGTTTTCCGATGTTAAACAAGGCTTCGGCCAGTTCGTTTTGTTCACAAATCAAATCGAGGGTAGCTGCATCGCCAAGGTGTGTTTTCGACCATGCTTCACGACAGAGATATTCTGTTTCGCCAACACAAAGGATAATTATATCGGCTTGTCGAGCCACTTTTACAGCTTCTTTAATCGATTGGAGGTTTTCTTCGCGAGGAACAAATTTTATACTGTCGGCCTGCCAGCGTTTATAGTTAATATCCATTTCGCTATCTTTTGTTATGGTGCATCCCTTTGAATACAGAACTTTAGCCCGATCACCCACTATATTTTTAATACCCTGCAAAACAGACACTTTATAATAAGGGCCACCTGGATATCCTCCCAGTGACACATCGTTGGCGCATGGTCCGATAACAGCAATAGTTTTATACTTATTTATATTCAATGGCAAAATGCTGTTTCTGTTTTCGAGCAATACAATTGATTTCTGAGCGGCTTCGAGGGCCAACTTTTTGGACGATTCGAGATGACTGATTGCTTTTGCCTCCTCCAAATCGCTATAGCGATTATCGAAAAGGCCACTTATAAACTTCAGGTGCAATATTTTAGCAACAGCTTTATCAATATCATCTTCGTTTATTTTACCCTCCTTAACAAGTTGCGGTAAATGAGCATAAAAATTCCCTGACAATGCAATTTCAATTCCGGCTTCATAAGCTTGTAATGCTGCATCTTGTGGGGTATTGGCAACCTTGTGCCGTTCATACAGCATTTCAATTCCCCCGAAATCGGAAATCAACATACCATCAAAACCCCACTCATCGCGAAGTACTTTTTTTAACAACCACTTGTTTTTATGAGAAGGAACCCCATCAATTTCGTTATAAGAAGCCATTACGGTATATGGTTTCACACTGTCGACAGCCATTTTAAAGGGTAGCATATGAAACTCACGTAAAACCCTTTCCGATTTATTGCAAGGCGAGATATTTAGTCCGTTTTCAGGTTCACCGTGCCCCACCAAATGCTTAAGGGTTGCGGCAACATGCCCCGGAGCAATTGTACCATCGGCACTTCCCTGAAAGCCTTTAATTGCAGCACTTGCCAACATTCCATTTAAAAATGGATCTTCGCCATAGGTTTCCTCAACCCTTCCCCAACGTGGATCGCGGCAAACATCTAAAACCGGAGATAAAGCAATTTGGGCTCCTCGCGAGCGCATTTCATGTGCAACAACGGTGTAAACTTTTTCGTACAATTCGGTATCCCAAGAGCAAGCCAGTCCAATTGCCTGCGGAAAACTCGTTGCATCGGGTTTCATCAATCCATGTAAGCCTTCATCGAGAAAAATTACAGGAATTCCCAAACGTGTATTTTCAATAACGAATTTTTGAATGAGGTTACGGCTCTCAACCGTTTCTTCCAAACTTAACTGATACGAGGAAAGCATTCCAAGTCCGTTTTTCAACTGTTCATAAAGCTTTACAGTATCGGTATAATCGTAGATAAAATCTTCAATCTGAAGCTGTGCAACCTTTTCTTCCAGAGTCATTCTTGAGATCAGGTCATCAATCCTTTCTTGAACCGGTAAGTCGGGATTTTTATATGTAAATTCTTCTTTTTTGGTACAGAAACAAAAAAGTAGGAATATTGGTAATACTAAAAAAAATACTTGTTTAATCATCTTATTCATTTATGATAACTGTTTGACTTCCTTCTGTTAACTGCAAAGTTTTTTCGTGCCAGTAAAAAATTCCTTTTGTGTTTTTAGGTAAACTTATTGAACCGACGATGTTGGTTCCGGTAATTGTTAAATCGACCGAGATCGAACCGTTTGGATGTGGCATTTCACCTTTTAAACGAGATAGCATTCCCGGAGCAGGAGCGATCGATATTGTTTTAAACCCTGCCGACGAGGGGTTGATTCCACAAATGATTGACAAAAAATCGTAGCAAACACTTGCACTCCAGGCATGGCAATCGGAACGTATATCGGATTGCCAGTTTGATTTTCCGGCGGTTTCGGGAAAAGTGCTCAGTCCCAAATTCAACATTTCTTCCCATATTTTAAGCTGGTCGAAATAATGTTTGCCCATATCGAGTTTTGCCAAGGCCCGCATAAGGTAAAATTTGTAAAACAACGAGCATTGAATCAAGCTTTCATCGCTCAGCACTTGTTGCATCAATTGGTTCTGGTTGCGCGCTACAGCTATCCCCGATAACACAGCCAACACATTGGTGTGTTGCGAATAACTCTTCATCTCAGGGGTATCGGCATACAAACCTTTCGAAGCATCGAAACATAATTTATTGACACCCGTCATAATTATTTCCAACTTTTGCTTGCAGCTTTCGGCTTTGTCCAGTTGCCCGTAAGCCATATAAATATCGGCTGCATCGCTTAGTGCTTTGGCATAAACCAAGGTGAGCAGGGTTGAATTGCCCTCTTCGGCTCCCGGTGGAATGCCATTGAAGAAACCATCAGTCCAATCGACAAATGGCCACCAATCGACCGGACCAAGCAGCCCGTTGGTTTGCATACGGCGACCGAACCAACTCAAAATCACTTCGATGTTGGGAAGTAATGGTTTCAAAAAATCTACATCGTTACGGTGCATCATATAATCGTGCAACATGCCAATATAAGCCAGCGAAAAAGGCGGAATAATCACCTGCTTCTGATTTGGTGCATTACATTTGGTAAGCCCTTCGCCTGTAATTGAATTATTAAACTGAATGAGGGCATTTCGCATAAGAAGGTCGTCGCCTGCCACATAAAGCGATATTAAAGCTTGAATACGGGTATCGCCAATGTATTGTAACTGTTCATAGTACGGGCAATCCCAATAAGTTTCGTTGGCACAAAGACGGGCGGTGCGCCAACCGGTTTCCCAAATTTTTTCGAAGGGTAAAACTTGTGGTTCAAAATAAGTACTTGCCTTTTCTTCGAAAGGATATTTAAAGCTTGTGTAGCTAAAATTGTTGATGTAAAGCGGTTCGGCAGAGGTAGAAATTTCGAGTTGCACATAACGGAAGGTGCGCAACCACAAAGGCGAAAACTTACGGTTGATGCCGCCATCGGCCACTACAACATCGAAAGCTCCGGCAATGCTCTTGCCCTCAATTTCGTTACGGTTACCTTTCATATTGTTTTCATCGAACAAAGCTTCGGCATATTCCAAGCGAATGACAGAATTTTTCCCATTAGAAAAAATGAGTTCGGGATAACCAACATCCAACACCTGATTGTCAATAAGTATTTTCACTTTTGTATTCGCTTCAATTTTTAAGGGTTTTTCGGTATTCAGAAACCCCTGTTCAATTTTTTGTTCAGGCTCTATCCTCACTACTTTAGCAAATTGCTGTACTTTTTCTTCCATAAAAGGAATGGTACGTTTTACCAGCGAGCGAGTTGTTCCGTGCATAAAACCGGCACCTGTTCCGCGGTCGACAATTGAATTTTTTGGGTGTACCCAATTGGAATCGTCGAAACCGGGCATTTCCCATCCCCAAGGATATTTTTCGGCACGAACACTATCGCAAGGGCCTACTGTATAATACCCGCGCACATAGTCGCCACTTACTTTTAAAGACGAATAGGCTTCGTTACGGAAAACTTTCCACGAATTATTGGTATTAATAGCAGCATGCTCTTCGGAATCGGCTTGAAGAATGAACCCAGTTCCTGCAGTAAAATGCTGTGATGGAAGGTATTTTCCAAAATTGAAAACCTTTGCAGCTATGGTATTTGAACCGGCAACAAGGTGCTGTGCTATGTCGATAGTTTCGTATTGCCAGTTTTGAAACTCGCCCCTAGCAGGGCCTTTACAAACAGGCAAGCCGTTTACATACAACTGATATCGGTTGTCGGCCGACACGTGAACAATAAAATGAGCAGGCTGTGCTTCGAGCCAAATATTTTTTCGAAAATGATATACACCATATTCATTGCCGTTGCTATTGGGTTCGGATATCCACCATGCTTCCCAAACGTTTTTCAGGTTTTCCCAATTGCCGTAATTTGTTCCTTTAGGATTTTCCTGCCCACAAACAGCTATTGAAAAATATACCATTGTTAAAAAAATAACCAGCCTTCTCATTTTTATACACTAATCAACTGTAACACTATTAACTACTAAAACTAAACACTATGTTTAATATCCTGGATTTTGCGTTAGCCTGCCTTTGTTTGCATTAATTTGTGATTGAGGTATTGGCAAGTATAAGCGATGTACATTTTCAGCATTAACCATTGCCATTACCGATTCGTAATTGTTTTCATCGCGACTCCATCGAATTAGATCAAACCACCGGATAAACTCAAAAGCTAATTCGCGGTACTTTTCATCTTTAACTGCCTGCAAATCAATATTGTCAATTGTGAGCAATTCAATGCCTTCGCAGCCTGAATTAGTATCGTAATCATAGCGGCTATCTTCTTCGCGTGGTTGAAATTCGGGGTCGGCAGCTCTTGCCCGTAATTCGTTGATAATTGCCAACACATCGTCTTTTGAACCCAATGAATAATTTGATTGCACAATGGCTTCGGCCAACATCAGCTTAACATCAGCCAAACGCATAAGCGGTGTGTTTTTATCGCGCGATTCGTCGGAAACGCCTTGTATCACTTCGCCCGAAGGTACTTTGAAGTGTTTTACGTTACGGCCACCATAATTTGACGGTGTACCGGCACGTCCAATAGCCCGTACACTGTATTCAAGTCGTACATCTTTGTAAGGACCATCGAATGCATTAACCAATGATTTCTCGACCATAAAGGGAGGCAATGCTTGTTCTGAATTGGCATCGCAGTACCAACGGTACACGCCTATAAAGTCGTACTCTTCGCGCGACTGGCCTTGTGCCTGCCAAATCACTTCGGGGTCGTTGTTCTCGCCGGCAAAAATGTTGATCCAACGATCGGCCATTTTAAATTGATTGCTTTCTACAATTGCGCTACATTCATTGTATGCTTTGTCCCAATGATTATTCCACATGTGAATACGTGCTTTGAATGCTTTTGCTGCCCATTTGCTGGCACGACCGCGTACATCGTGATCACTCATATTCCCCAAGCGGATAGGCAAAAGGCTATCGGCTTTGTTCAAATCAAACATGGCCTGTGCCAGAATTTCTTCCTGTGAACTTTTTTCAAGAAAATTATCTTCGGGTAAGGATGATGTAGGAACCTCGAGTTGCATTTGCACATCGCGGTAAACCATTGCCATCATATAATAGGCCCAGCCTCGCAGAAAGTACGCTTCTCCCATTATTTCCTTCTTTCTTTCTCCTGCAAACCTATCATCGGGAATATCCACAATTTTTTTCAACAACAAATTGATATTGGCGATACCCACCATTGGTTCAATATAGCCTTGAGCCATACCCCAGTTTGAACTTGTTGAAAGAGACCTCTCATCTCCCGATCCAATTCCTGAACGAGCACTGCTGCCTGCGGTCAATTCATCAGCCGAAATGGCAATATATACCATATTGGTCATCATGCTTTTTGAAATAATTCGGCTGTAAGCACCTGTTAGCCCTATTTCGGCATCAACCGGTTTGGTATAAAAACTTTCAAGGTCGATTTGATGCAGTGGTTCTTCATTCAGAAACTCCTCGCTACACGAAAGCAGGAAAACTGAAAAAAGTATAATGCTTATTGTTGTTACAATATTTCTGTTCATAACACTTAAATTATTTATTCTTTTAAAACGAAATGTTTATTCCCATAGTAATGGTTCGCGCTTGCGGATAACTGCCACTATCGCGACCAATACCTAAATTGCTTTCGATGCCCGAACCCGAAACACTGTTTACTTCGGGATCAAAACCTGAATAATTGGTCAAAGTCCAGAGGTTAGTTCCCGAAACATACAGTTTAGCCGAAGCTAAATTTACCTTCGTTAAATACTTGCGTGGTATGGAATACCCAAAACTGATGTTTTTAAGCCTCAGGTACGACCCGTCTTCAACAAAACCATTGTGTCCTTCGCGTTGATCAATGTTATTACCCGCAAAATTGGTTGCAGGATATGGCGTGTGCCTGTTTTGTGCCCAAATAACATTTCCTTCGTCATCGATTACATCGCTTGATATCCAACGATTCTCAAACGACTCAACTGTTGAGTTTACAATAAGTCCCTGTCCCGGGGCAATATGTAAGGTTTCAAGTGCTTGCCTTGTTGAATTGTAAATTTTGTTACCATACATATACTGAAGAAAAACAGACAATTCGAAACCTTTGTAAGAGAATGTATTGCTCATACCACCAAAAAACTTGGGTAATGGTGAGCCAACAGTTGTACGATCGGCAGTACCTCCTCCATAAGTAACCGACCCATCATCGTTGAGGTCTCTTAATACAACATTACCCCTCATTGAATCGACATTTTCTTCGCGTATGTAAGTGAAAATCTGAAGATCCTGACCCATAATCAAAATGTTGTTTCCAACTTGAATGCTGTCGGTAACCAACCTATCGACATGCAGTTTTGAAGAGCTGATGTTAAAATCGGTAGTCCAGTTAAATTTTCCAACAATATTGCGCGAAGTGATGGCAAATTCGTAACCCGTATTGGTTAGTTTACCTGCGTTGTTGGTAGCTGAATACACACCTGTTGTAATAGGAAGTTGTACGTTCAGAATTAAATTATCGGTAACTCGCTCATAAGCATCGAGCGAAAAATAGAGCCGATTATCGAACATCCCCATATCAAAACCAATATTGGTTGTGCGACTTTCTTCCCACGAAAAACCGTAGTCGGATATTGAGGTATATTTACCGCCCAAATGATCGAGGTAATTCATTACAGTACCATCGGCATCGCTACCGGGTATGGTACCTACTTCGAACGATCCGCGCCACGAATAGTCGCCAATGTTTTGGTTACCGGTAATACCGTAGCTCAAGCGGGGTTTCAATTCATTGATTATGCGTTGGTTCTCCATAAAGCTTTCTTTGGCAGCATTCCAACCAAACGAAAACGCAGGGAAGGTACCCCATTTGTTTTCGGGGCCAAAGCGAGATGAACCATCGCGACGAATGTTGATTTGGAACAAATATCGATCGTCGTAACTATAATTTACCCTTCCGAAATACGACTCCAAAGTGTTTGCTGTGTAAAAATTGCTTGAAATAGTATTGGATGGCGACGAGTCGAAGGTTTTTATATAGTCGACGGGCATACCACCCACTTCGACATAAGTTCCGGTAGTTTGCATACGTGATGCCTCGTGGCCAAGCAAAATGGTAAAGCTGTTTTTTCCAACGTTAAACATGTAGTTTAAAGTGCTGGTAAAAACCCACGACAATCCATTATTGTAATTATCGGAAGCACGACCCGAAGCGGGCATTAATAGACCGTCATCGGGGAAATAATAAGGTCCCCAAAAAAAACTCTCCTTGGTATTGCGCAAGTCGGAACCAAATATGTTTTTAAAGGTTAAGCCTTTAATGATTTCATAATCGATATAAGCACTGGCCAAAATACGATTGGTTGAATAATTAAGTGCCTGTTCGTTGGCTAACATAACAGGGTTTGCAACTGATCGGTTACGCAAATCAACACCATAACGGCCTATTGAGTCGTAAACCGGATATACAGGGCTTGAGGAAAGTGCGGATGCTATAATTGGAGCACCGGTTGCTTTATTTTGATCGATACCGGCTTCCATGCCACTGTTGTTTTGCCTAAGCCCTGTAGTATGGCTGGCAGTTAAATTTAGTCCAACCTTTAACTTATCGGTCATATTAATATCGACATTCGATGTTGCCGAAAAACGCTCAATGCCAGTGTTGATAACAATACCATCAGATTTATAATAACCACCGCTTATAAAGTAAGTAGCTTTATCGGAACCTCCACGTGCCGATAAGTTAACATTGTAAGTAGGAGCTGTCCTGAAAATTTCGTCCTGCCAATTGGTGTTGTACATAGCTACTTCTTCATCGGTAATGTAGCGGAAATCACCGTCGGGCACACGCATACGTTTCAAACCTTCGTAAACCAGACGTTGATATTGCGATGAATTTAACAAGTCGAGTTGTTTTACAACTTGTGAAACGCCATAATAGCTTGAAAATTCGAACTGATTGGCTCCTTTTGAACCTCTTTTGGTGGTGATGAGCACCACCCCGTTGGCTCCCCTGGCACCATAAATAGCACACGAAGCAGGATCTTTCAGAATTTCAAAACGCTCAATATCATCGGGGTTTAATCCACTAAGCGTATTAATTTGATCGCTACCGGTTTGTTTGTTCGAAACCTGAGCATTATCGATAGGCACCCCATCGATAATGTAAAGGGGTTCGTTACTACGGGCTATTGAGCCTACACCACGAATGCGGATGGAAACACCGCTACCCGGAGCACCTGTGTTGTTTGTAACCATAACCCCTGCTGCACGACCTTGCAGAGCCTGATCGAGGCCGGTCTTGGCCATCTCTTTGAACGACTCGCTTTTAACCGATGAAACTGAACCGGTTAGGTCGCTTTTCTTCATAATGCCATAACCAACCACTACAACATCGTCGATTTGTTGTACATCGGGGCTCAAAGCAACCTTTATCGGCGAGGCGTTTTCAATTTTTATTTCGGCAGAGTTGTACCCTAAAAAGGAAAATTTCAAGGTTTTACCAATTTCTGTATTTAATTTGAATTGGCCATCGATGTCGGTTACTGTTCCTGAAAATTCACCCATTATTAGCACATTAACACCAGGAATGGCTTCGTTGGTCTCGCGGTCGAGAACAACACCGCTAATGTCGATTTTTTGTGCAGTAGCTATCGTTACAAATGCCAGAAAAAATGCTAACGATAACCAAAGCTTTTTATTAAAGAGATTAATGTTCATTGTTAGTTTATTTAGTATTTGATAAATTTATGTACCTCGGTTTGCCTGCCATTTTTAATGCGGGCATAATAAATGCCTGACACCAGCTTTGAAACATCGACTTGAAATACAGCAAGATCAGACTTTGTTGTCATTACTGTTTTTCCAATTGGGTTAATAATTGTGACTTCTGTTTCGATGTTTTTACTCTCGGTCGATACCTCAATGCCAATCATGTTCGAAGTATAATTGGGGTAAAGGCTGAAACTGCTTTCCATTTTGGCAATGATGCTTGCAGAATTGGTACTGCTTGTAGTTACCACAAAAATTGGGCGTTCGCTCACATCAACCTTTACGGTGTTGCGCAAGATATTTAATTCAGAAGCTTTGCCTTCGGTTTCACCAACTACCATTTCAACTAATTGGGCACTTTTAGGTGCATTGGGCAAGCTTAGCTGATAATCGTCCACAAATACGTCGTTGCTGGTGGGGCACCACAATGCGTAAACAGTAGTATCGGCGCTTGCATTTTGGTACTTATAAATGTTAACATTGGCATTCATTGACGCTTGCTCTCCAACGAAAAACATTCCCTTCAATGTATTTTTCATGGTATAAACATAGTACCACGATGGCTTGGGATACCATTCGCCCTTAATTGTTGTAAAACCGCTACTAGAGTGTTGGGTTCTACCGTTATTCTCGGCATTTCGCAACATGTATTGAGCAGCGCGGTCGATTCCGGTTGACGAAAGCAAAAGATATTCGCGCACAATACGTTGTGCCTGTACTTCCTCACGACTGAAACTGCCCACTTCGAGGGCTGAAAAAGGCGTGTCGTAAATACTGGTTTCCCAGCCAAATTCAGTAAGCCAAATTTCGCAATCGGGCAAATACTG
>JAFGAF010000284.1 GCA_016933815.1 Prolixibacteraceae bacterium | reverse complement strand
GGAAAAATTAGGCAGTGCCTTTATTGGCATTGGTGCTTTTTACTTTATTATGCTAATAATTTTAAGCCTCAGCAAATCGAAAAACAAGCCTGAAAGCGAATAAATTTATTTACCCTTTCGCACTTTTCGACGTTTCACAGCATATATCGACTCAACTTTTTTATTCACAAAACGCACATCCTCAATTGAATAGAAGGCGTTCGGATTCGATTCTCGTATTATTCGAACTACCTTGCGCAAATCGGTACGGTTAATTATGCTATAAAGAATACTCACTTTTCCGTTGGCTCCGGTAGCTTCGTGATGGGTAATGCCATAACCCGAAAGTTTTAGCTTGATAATGAGCTCATCGGCCGCTTTAGCAGTAATTACCTGAATGCGTACCACACCCATTGCCAGCTTTTCTTCAATAATTAGCCCAATATAGTTTCCGGTAGCAAAACCGGCCGAATAGGCAACAATATTGAACCAGTTATCGAGGTTCTGCATAATTTTCCCTACTGCTATTATCCAAATAAAAACCTCAACAAAACCCAGCAATGGTGCCACCAGTTTCTTTCCTTTCGACACCATTACAATGCGCAAGGTTCCGATGGTTACATCGCAAATGCGCGCGAAAAAAATCAATAAAGGTAAAACAAGATAATTAATGTAATCGAATTCGTTCATGATCGGTTTTTTTCAATTCGTTTCGCAATTTATCCAAAATGTACAGCAATATCCAAAAAAAAAGACCCAAAAATTTGGGTCTTTTTATTGTATAATCGATAATCTTCTTATCCTAAGACAACTACAACATTATGACTTTTTCCATCGTTGAAAATGGGAAGTGTGTTCGATTGTTGTTCAACACCGTCAACTTTAACGCTGGCAATGCCTGTATTTACATGGTTCGGGTTTTCAACTTTAATTACATAGGTTGAATTGCGGAACTTACGGGTTATTTCGAAACCGTCCCATTCTTTTGGAATACAAGGCTCTACTTTTAATCCATCGTATTGAGGCTGAATACCCAATATGTACTGGCTAATTGTATAAAAATTCCACGATGCGGTACCGGTCAGCCACGAGTTTTTGGCCTCGCCGGGTTTAAATGCATCTTTTCCGGCAATCATTTGGGCATATACATAAGGCTCGGTACGGTGTAATTCGCTGATGTCCTCGAGGTACGAAGGACAAATTTTGCGGAAATATTCCCAAGCCTGATCGCCACGACCTATAACTGTTTCACCAATAATGACCCATGGGTTGTTGTGGCAGAAAATACCTGCGTTTTCTTTGTATCCGGCCGGATAGCTCGAAATTTCGCCATATTCAATGTAATACTTGGTAAAAGCGGGGTTATTGAGTACAATACCGTACTCACAATCGAGGCGTTCTTTCACCGAATCGAGTGCTTTTTCAACCAAACCTTCTTCTTTGCCAATTCCGGCCATGGTGCACCAACCGTTCGATTCGATAAATATTTTACCTTCTTCGTTATCGTTGCTACCAATTTTGTTCCCGTAATAATCGTACGCACGAATGAACCACTCGCCGTCCCAGCCATATTTTTTAACCGCTTCAATCATTGCGTCGACATGCTTTTGAGCACGATGGGCTTCATCGGTTTTGCCTAGTTTATTGCAAAGTTCAACATAGTCGCGGCCATAAACCACAAACAAACCGGCAATCATTAACGATTCGGCTTTTGAACCTTCGGTTTTATTTTCGGTGGTCTGGAAGCTTTCGTTGGGGTCGTTCGAGAAGCAGTTCAAGTTCAAGCAGTCGTTCCAATCGGCACGGCCAATTAGTGGCAAGCCGTGAGGGCCAAGGTTTTTCACCACATGGTCGAACGACACGGTAAGGTGATCGAACAAAGTGCGGGCAACACTCATATCGTTATCGAACGGTACCATTTCGTCGAGTATGCTAAAATCGCCCGACTCCTTGATGTAGCTGATTGTTCCGAGAATGAGCCACATGGGGTCGTCGTTAAAACCACCGCCAATGTCGTTGTTCCCACGTTTGGTAAGCGGTTGGTATTGGTGATAACAGCCGCCATCGGGGAACTGCGTAGAAGCAATATCGATAATACGTTCGCGGGCACGTTCGGGAATTTGATGCACAAAACCAATTAAATCCTGGTTCGAATCGCGGAAACCCATACCACGGCCTATTCCGCTTTCGAAGAAAGAAGCCGAACGCGAGAAGTTAAACGTAATCATACATTGGTACTGGTTCCATATATTCACCATACGGTCGAGCTTTTCTTCGCCCGATTTTAGCGAATAAACACTTAGCAAGTTATCCCAATAACTGCGAAGTTCGGCCAAAGCAGCATCTACTTTCTGAGCAGTATTGAACTTCTCGATACAAGCTTTTGCTTTTTCTTTATTGATGATGTTTTTCGATTCCCATTTTTCGTCATCGGCATTTTCGACATACCCCAAAACAAACACAAAGTCCTTCGATTCACCCGGTTGCAATTCAACTTCGATGTAATGCGAAGCCACCGGCGACCAACCATGGGCAACGCTCATCGAAGGGCTTCCGGCCAAAACTGTTTGAGGTTCGTCGAAACCGTTGTACAAGCCAAAAAACGATTCGCGATCGGTATCGTAGCCATTTATTTCGGTATTTACCGAGTAATAGGCATAATGATCGCGGCGCTCTTTGTATTCCGTTTTATGGTAAATAACAGAGCCTTCGATTTCAACTTCGCCTGTTGAGAAATTACGCTGGAAATTTTCCATATCGGTGGCAGCATTCCAAAGCGCCCATTCAACAAACGAGAAAAGTTTAATTTTTTTAACCTCGTTGGTATTGTTGCTTAAGCTAAGTTTTTGCACTTCGGCCCAGGTTTTAAGCGGCACAAAAAACAACACTTTTGCCGAAACGCCATTCTTCTCCCCTTCAATTGTGGTATAATTCATACCATGACGGCACTCGTATTTATCGAGCGGCGTTTTCATGGGCTTCCAACCGGGCGACCAAACGGTATCGCCATCTTTAATGTAAAAATAGCGGCCACCGGCATCGGTTGGTACGTTATTGTAACGGTAACGTGTTATGCGCCTGAATTTTGCATCTTTATAAAAAGCATAACCACCCGCAGTATTCGAAATCAACGAGAAGAAATCTTCATTTCCCAGATAATTGATCCACGGATATGGTGTTTTTGGGTTCGTGATAACGTATTCACGGTTTTTGTCGTCAAAATGTCCAAACTTCATAAATATATTTTTTTCGGTTTTTTTTATTTTATTTCCATGGCATTTTCCAAAGCCCTTCGTTTGTTGAGCTCAATGGTTATTTCGTCCATTTTTTGTTGCGATAACGGGTAAAAGTACATCAAAACAGCGCCGGAAAAAGCAATAACAGCCGGAATCCAGCTCATCAGCATTATTATACCGGGCACAGCTCCCTGTATTGCTACGGCATCCTGTCCGTTATAGTGGAATGCAGCCAACACCAAACCAATTATTGCACCGGCAACACCACCTCCAAATTTTGTTGAAAACGAACCGGCCGAATAAATAAGCCCGGTAGCCCTTCGTCCGTTTTTAAATTCTGAATAATCGGCAGCATCGCCAAGCATGGCGAAGAAAAGTGTTGGGAATATAGCCGCTGCAAATTCAGAAACAATACCAATAGTAAAAATTCCAACAGTATCGCTTGGTCCGCAAAATACAAACAAAGCATTAACAGCACCAGAGAAAATAAGGGCATAAATAAAGAGCTTACGCTTGCCCCAACGTTTGCCCAGTGGAGCTGTAATCATTGCTCCGCCAATTGATGCAATCATTAAAGCAACCATGTACGAAGCAGCAAGTAGCTGATTGTGCAAATAGTGAGTAAAATAAATTACAACTATACCCTGTTTAATGGAGTTATACACCTGAAAAATAAGGCCTATCAACAACAGAATGATCCATGGCCTGTTTCGAACCAAGTCGCCCAAATCTTTTAACAAATTACTGCTCTGAGTTTTAAGCGGCTTAATTCTTTCGCGTGTCGATAAGAAAGTAATAATTAAACTGAGCGAAAGCACAATTGACAGAATGTAAATGGCGTTGCTATATCCTCGTTTTTGGTCAATTATCGAAATGTCGGCAGGCTCAATATTGCTCTCCCCTTCAACAATAAAGGTGTAAGGTTTTTGAGCTTCCATCGAAAAGCTTTTGCCTTGGGTTGGTTCGTTAATGCTATCGGTGAACTCAGTACCGGCCCAAACAAATGTTGCAATTCCGTTATCGGTTTTAATGTTCACATTTTCGACATCGTTTTGTGCCGACACGGTAACCTCGTATTTAGCATCGGCCAACTGTTGAACATTTATTTGTGGGTTGATATTTCCAAAATGAGCTACTAAAAACAACAAAGCTCCTTGTACCAGCATACCACCGGTAAAAGCACCTACCATACGGTACGATCCCAAACTGGTGCGTTCTTTATCATCGCCGGTCATAACAGCCATTAAAGCACCGTAAGGAATATTGTTTGCGGTGTAAACCAGGGTAAATATAATATAAGTGGTATAAGCATAAATAATTTTTCCTGTTGGGCTTAAATTGGGGCCGGTAAACAACAACGATAGGATTACACCTAAGGGAATTGCTGTCCACAAAATCCACGGGCGGAATTTTCCGTATTTCGACTTTGTTCGGTCGCCAACAATGCCCAT
>JAFGAF010000283.1 GCA_016933815.1 Prolixibacteraceae bacterium | reverse complement strand
TTCGTTACCGATTCCCCAAGCGAGCAATGCCGGGTGGTCTTTGAGCATCAAAACCTCTTCTTTTACCCTTTCGAGTTGTTTTTGCACTTCTTCCTCATTGTCGTAATCGAAACCATGCCGTTCGCGGGCTATTTCGATGCCCATCATTACCATCAGGCCGTTTGCATAAGCTTGGTCGAGGACTTCTTTTCCGGTTTGTTGCCCGTTTTCGGTACGCCATGTACGAAATGAGTTGGCTCCATGGGCAGCCAATGCTTCAATATCGCCAAATTCGAGCCCGGCACCATCAATGTAAAATTCTTTTCCATCGACAAACAAGCGGTACTTGCCATCGGTGTTTTTCATTTCAACTTTACGTGATCCCATTTCGTCGGCTGTTTTTGGTTTGTTCGATTGGCACGATGCAAAAAGAAACACGATTATTATTGTGAAATATGTTAGCTTCATTATAATTATTTTTTGGTTTTGACTAATATTTTCTCCAGCTCTTCGAGCGATTTACCCTTAGTTTCGGGTAAAAATAAAAGTACGAACACCAAACCGATGAGTCCGAATGCACCATAAATGATAAATGTTCCGGCACTGCCCAAATTCTCGAGCTGCCAGGGAAATACCAATTGAACCGAAAAACTAACAGCTGAGTTGATAAACCCGATAAAGGAAATGGCAAGACCACGAATGGTATTCGGGAAGAGCTCAGAAAAGAGTACCCACATAACAGGGCCTACCGATATGGCAAATGAAGCCACAAAACCTAAAATACCGCCCAGAACCATCCACGAATTGATTTGTTCAACTGTACCGTCGGCGGCATAAGTAGCCGAGTTGAAGGCCAATGCAATAATCAACATCGAAATAAAAATACCACTAAAGCCTAAGGTGAGTAAAAATTTCCGACCCAATTTATCGATGAGCCACATGGCTAAAATGGTGAAAACAATATTGGTTAAGCCAACAAGAATGGCTTGTGAAAACGAAGCATCGACACCAATTCCGGTTTGTTCGAATATCATTGGTGCGTAAAAAAACACGGCATTGATACCTGTAATTTGCTGTAAAATAGCAATAACCACACCTATGAGCAAAACCAATTTAAGTGCCGGTTTAAAAAGATCGGCCAGTTTTGCTTTCGATTTCTGTGTATTTTCTTTCAAATTATTTTTGATATCGGCCAAAACCTTTTGTGCGTTATCTGAACCACCTGCTTGGGTTAATATTTTTAAGGCCTGCTCCTCGTTGCCATTCATGGCCAACCAACGCGGGCTTGGAGGAACAAAAAACAAAAAGATAAAATAAAGAACAGCCGGTAAGGTTTCGAGCCCAAGCATCCAGCGCCAAGTATATTTATCGAAGCCCAAAAGCTGAGCAAAACTACTGTCGGACTGAGACCATTGTAAAATTAGATAATTGGTAAAGAAGGCAACCGAAATACCAACCACAATATTAAGCTGGTTAAACGAAACCATTCGCCCCCTGATTTTGGCAGGCGAGATTTCGGCAATGTACATCGGAGCAATAATTAACGAAGCACCAACTCCAAGCCCACCAATCATACGTGCAATAATTAACAGCGTAAAAGTTGGAGCAATAGCCGAAAGAATTGCAGAAACTGCATAAAGAACAGCAGCATATTTGAGTACAAGTTTTCGTCCGTATTTATCGCTTAAAGGTCCGGCCACCATCATGGCCAAAGTTGAAGTAAGCGTTAAGCAGCTAACTGCCCATCCGAGTTGAATTTTTGTTAATTGGAACTCAGGCTCAATAAATTTAATTACACCTGAAATTACCGAAGCATCGAAACCCATAAGGAAGCCGCCTAATGCGACAATTAACGATACCTTTACTATAAAACCCTTTTTCCCATCCATATTTACACTGTTTTTTAAAGAAAAACACTCCCCACATTAAATTGGGCTGCGGGGAGTGTCTCTATCACTAAACCTAACTAAACCTAAAAACTAATAACCATTATTTTGAACAAGATTTGTTTTTCCAATTTCCGATTCGGGTATTGGCCAAACTTCGTGTTTACCTTCAACAAAACCTTGGCTACCCAAAACGGCAGGAGCATCGCCCCAGCGAACGAGGTCCCAGAAACGGTGACCACCTTCCATGGCCAATTCGAGCCTGCGCTCGAGTTTAATGGCATCGAACAAAGCATTTCCCGAAACCGAAAGAGCAGGTAATCCTACCCTGGCACGAACGCGGTTAACAGCTTCAAGCGCTTTAGTATCGTCGGGCGACGATTTGCGGTTAAGCGCCTCGGCATACATGAGCAACACATCGGCAAAGCGAATCATGCGTTCGTTGTTTTCGTAAGTTGCTTCCATAGGCGATTGGCCCGGATCGTTGTAACCAATGTAAGGTGCGCGTTTAATTTGATACCAGCCTGTCCAGCCTTCTTTTTCTTTATCATCGGGGAAACCGTTGTTGTTCAAATCTTTCGAAGGATCAACAACTAAAAGTTCTTTATAAGTCTCTGGACCTACACCTGTTCCGTACTTGCGTACAGGGTCTCCTGCCTGATCCCATGCATCAACTAAGCTTGAGTCGATCATATCGAAACCCCAACCTGCATTATACAAACCCGGAATAGCAGTTTCGCGCGGGCCGGCCAACTGTACTTCGATATTGCCTTCGCTTTCGCGGCCATTGCCCCAAAAATCGCCATGGATATATGAAGCATAAGGAATTTCGAAAACAGACTCAATGCCAAATTCTTCGCTACGTTTAAAAATGCTATCGTACTCGGCAACCAAATCGTACTCGCCCGAATTGACAACCTCGCCCAGCATATTGGCAGCATCGTCGTATTTATTCTGATACAAGTAAACTTTTCCGAGCATTGCCTGAGCAGCACCTTTGCTTATGCGGGTAATATCGGCAGTACTTTGTTGTGATTTTTTTGGTAACAAAGCAATAGCTTCTGTCAAATCCTTTTCAATTTGTTCGTAAACAACAGCTTTATCGGCATTTGTTGGCCTGTATTCCGAAGGTGAAAGGTTTTCGGTATAAAAAGCAATGTTTCCAAAAGTACGAACCAATTCGAAATAGAAATAAGCCCTAAGGAATTTTGCTTCGGCCTGGTATTGCTTAACGGCATCGGTTTGCAGGTCGATTTCGTTAATAACAATATTTGCCCTGTAAATACCGTAGTAATTACGGCGCCAAAACTGCTCGATGGCAGGGTTTTGAGCAGTAATTTCGTAATGATAAAACTCCCAATATTCGGGGCGGTCGGCAAAACCACCACCCGCAGGTGTTGCATCGCCACTGGCTAAATTGGCCAACATGTAATACGAGCTCCAGCCCGAGTAATACTTAACCTGAAGCATATCGTAGGCGCCGCAAAGTACTTCAAATACTTTTTGGTCGGTATCGAGCGATTCACTGGCAAAAGGCATCGAACCTTTTAGTTCGAGCTCAAGCCAATCGTTGTTACAACCGGTAGCCATTACCAGCAGAACAATCAGTATTGATAAATTTTTATATATGGTTTTCATATTCATCTGATTAAAAATTAGAAATTAACATTTATACCACCCAAAATTGTTCTTGCTTTTGGATAAACAGCACGGTCGATACCGGCCCATTGCTGACCACGGTATCCCCAGTAATCGCCACCCACTTCGGGTTCCATACCTTTGTAATTGGTAAAGGTGTAAAGGTTATCAACAGCGGCATAAATTCTGATGCGCGAAATACCAATACCTGCAAGCAAGTTCTCGGGCAAGGTATAACCCAAAGTTACATTGTTGATACGCAAAAACGATCCATCTTGCAACATGTACTCGTTAATTCGCGAGAAGTTGCTGTTACGGTCACGCACTGTTGGGCGTGGGAATGAACCTTGTTCTTCGGGCGATTTCCATGCATCGGTAAGGAAGAAATCGGGTTTGTTGGTATTGGCCAAGTCGTTACGAACCGACACTGCCAACAATGTTTTGTTTCCATATTGACCATAAGTGCCAAGGTTAAAATCGAAACCTTTGTATTCGAGGTTAATATTTAAACCACCAACAATTTTTGGATATGGTGATCCCAAATAAGTTTTGTCCAAATCGGTTAATTTACCATCGGGGCCACCGCCCAAGCTATCGGGCAAACCGGCAATATCGAGGTATTTAACATCTCCGGGTTTAGCATTGCCTTGGTAAAGTTTACCATCGGCGTTAGCATGTGCATCAACTTCTTCTTGTGTTTGGAAAAGGCCATCGGTTTCGTATCCATAGAAATACCATGGTTCGTAACCAACTTCAAACCTTTTTGAATCGCCGAATGTACCAATGTTTCCACCGGTAATAAAGCTGATCGATTCGGTAATTTCGGCCACCTCACTTTTGTTGTGCGAAGCTGTTAGTTTGATGTTGTATTTCAGATCGCCAATTCGGTCGTTGTAACCCAATTCAAGTTCGATACCTTTATTAACTATTGTTCCGGCATTTACTGTTGGAGGATCGTTACCTGCTAACACAGGCACAGAACCTTCGAATAAAAAGTCGGATGACTTCTTAATATAGTAATCGGCAGCAAATGTAAGCCTGTTTTGGAACAAGCCCATGTCGAGACCAAAGTCGCTTTGTTCGGTTTTTTCCCACTGGTATTCGGGGTTAACCAAACGCGAAGGTTCGGTAACGGGTAAAATTTGGTTGTTACCATCGAGATAGAAATAAGCGCCCGACGAACTGGTTGGCAAATAACGCCAATCCCAGCCTAAACTCGAAGCTACACCGTTTTTACCCCAGCTGTACCTTACTTTCAGGAAACTGATTGCATCAACATCGAAGAAGTCTTCGCGCGACACTACCCAACCAACCGATACCGATGGGAAAACACCAAACTTATTGGCAGGACCGAATTTTGAACTGCCATCGCGGCGGAAGTTCGATGTCATCATGTATTTATCTTTGTACGACCAACTTAAACGGCCAAAAACTGAAGCGTTGCGCTCCCATCCGCCTAAACCACCCCATGCAGTATTATTTAAAGTATCGATGTACAAGCCGTAATCGATCCAGGCATAATTGTCGGTTTCTTTTTTAAGGTCAGCTCCACGCCCACCAAGGTATTCGTGGGTATATTCGCGTGCCGAAGTACCAAGTACTGCACCTACATTGTGATCGCCAATTTGCTTATTATAGGTAAAGTATCCTTCCCATTGCCATGTAAAATACATGTTGATTTGCTGGGTTGCAGTACTACGAACACCTGGAGCATTCATACTGTTTGTATAACCACGCCCCGACCATCCACGGTTGTAATTGTGCGACATGTCGATGTCGAAATTGGTCCGGAACTTAAGCCCTTCGAAGAAATCGATTTCGGCATAAACACCACCAAACAATTTATTGATAATGTCTTGGTCGCGGTCGTTGTACAACTGACGAATGGGGTTCTGAATTTCGTTCAATACATTTTGCGAAATACCGAAGTAACCGTTTTCGTCGAACAAAGTTGGATTGAGATACCATTCGGGTCCCCATGCTTTTTCCATATTATTGCGGTCGCGATCGCTAAATTCGGAGATATCGTTGTAATAAACCGGTGTTGTTGGATCGAGAACAACAGCGTTGTTGGTTACCGAACCGAACACGTCGTTTTGGTGAATACCCTTTTTACGGCTATGGGTGTACGACACACGTGCGCCCAAAGTTAACCAATCGGTAGCTTTCGAATCGAGGTTGAATTTTGTTGCATAACGTGTAAAGTTGCTTTGTCCGCCACCAATAATACCATCTTGGTTAGTGTACGAAAGTGAGAAGTAGTACTTAGATTTATCGGTACCACCATCTACTCCAATTTTATGTTTTTGCATTGGTGCAGGGTTAAAAATCTCGTCGAGCCAGTTGGTGTTAACTTCCGAATCGGGATAAACTTCCATGGCTTTCTCCCAAGTAGTTTTTCCTGACAGGTCGTCGTTAATCAAAGCGGTACGATAATAGTTCAGGTAACCTTCGGTATCGAGTGTTTTAAAATTGGAGGCTACACTCTGGATACCGTACGATGCATCGTACGAAAGGTTTGTTTTACCGCCGCGGCCCATTTTGGTTGTAATGAGCACAACACCGTTACCACCCTCGGTACCGTAAATGGCTGCCGATGCAGCATCTTTAAGTATTTCAACCGATTCGATATCCTGAGGGTCGAGCCAATCGATCCCATCGGTACGCATACCATCGATTACATAAATTGGGCGAACCGAGTTATCGGAACCTACCCCACGGATAATGATGTTTTGCTCGGCACCCGGAGCACCCGAACTTTGCTGAACCAAAACACCGGCAGTTTTTCCTTGTAAAGCGTTTTCGATACGTGTTGAGCGGGTTTTTTCAATATCTTCGGAACCCATTTTAGCAATAGCTCCGGTTACCAGACTTTTTTTGGTAACACCGTATCCCACTACAACAACCTCGTCAACACCCATCACATCGGTTTCGAGTGCAATGTCGATAACTTGCCGGCCATTTAAAGCAATTTCCTGATTGCGCATGCCAACGTATGCAAATAATAAAGTGGCATCTGCATCATCGACTACCAGCGAGTACTTACCGTCGATATCGGTAATAGTACCTTTAGTTGTGCCTTTAATGGCAACGCTTACGCCAGGTAGCGTGCTGCCATCGTCGGCCGAAGTTACCGTACCGGTAACAGTGTTTTGTTGGGCATTTGCTATGCCATACAACACAATTAACAATAGTAATAACAGTCCTTTTTTCATTTTAAAGTTATTTTAGGTAAACATTTTACGGATTTATTCGGATGCTAATAGGTTTGTTGATCCTAAAAACCGATCCGTATGCATGAAAATTCTGACTGCAATTAATGAAAGTATTGTGCTAAAGTCAAATAAAATGGTATTACAAAAACACTACAATTCACATTTATTAACACAACAAAAATACATCACAAAAATTGCATTGTATTATTTTACTGTGCTTTACAAAAATATTAAACTTACACTTCGAAGTTTTTGATATTGCTCAAATTTGCAATTCACTTAAATTGACAGAATGTAATCGATAAGGTTTGTCGATCGGTCAATATTTAGCTTTTTACGCAAGCGGTAACGGCTTATTTCAACCCCACGTGTACTTATGTTCATAAGTGCAGCTATTTCTTTACTCGAGATATTCATGCGCAAATAGGCCGATAACTTCAGCTCTTTAGGGGTTATATCTGGATGACGCAAGCGTATCCGTTTTAAAAAGTCTTCGTGTACCTGTTCAAAATTGGTCTCGAAAATGGACCACGACTCATCGTTGTTTGTTTCTTTTTCAATTTTACGAATAATCATTGCCAAACGGCTTTTGATAAGCTCTTCTTTTATTTCGGACTGAATTTTTTTGAGATCGCCCTTAATTTTATTGAGATGTTTGTTTTTTTGAACAAGGTTTATTGCGGTATTGGCCAGCTCTTTGTCTTTGTGAATCATGTCGGCCCTCAACTTATCGTTGCGCAACCTGATAATTTCTTTTTCGGCTTCGAGCGTTTCGTGTTTCAACTTTTCCTCGCGTTCGAGGTATTTCTTACGTTGAATTTCTTTTTCTTTTATTCTTGATTTTTCAACTCGTTTTAAAAACAAGAATACCCAAAACCACACAAAGACCGAAAAGAGAATAAAATACGCGATAATTGCGCCTGTGCTTTTAAACCAGGGAGGCAAAACGGTAAAACTAAAGGGTTGCGCCAATACTTCAATATCGTAATTATTTTTCACTCTCAGGTTAAAAGTATAGTCGCCATCGGGCAAGTTGGTATATTCTTTAATTGGACTTACTTGCCATTCCGACCAATCTTCATCAAACCCATTAAGTTGATACGAGAACATTGTTTCGCTATTGCCCTCGTAAAACATTGCCGAAAAAGTAAAGCGTAACGAGTTATTTTTGTATTCAATACTTGGATTAACCACATATTTGTTGCTCGAACCATTAACTAAAGTGCCGCTATACAGCACTTTACCTGTATTTAGCAAAGCAACCGAATTAAGCACTGCATTGAATTTACGTCTGTAATCAACAATAACCTTTGGATTGTAATGGGCAAAGCCTTTCTCGAGGGCAATTAAAACATTCTCATCGTTGATGGTATTGAAATGGAAAAAACTGCCGATAAACTTGCCTTTTAATTTATTGAAAGGATATGAAACATTCGAATAAGTTCCATCTTCGAGATACCTTAACACCCCTCCTTCGTTGTTCTGTGTTACATACCAAATATTGAGATTTTCATCTTCCTGTATGTATTGAATCTTTTTATTCTGAAACTGGTTATTGTAATAAACCGATTTAAAAAAATTGTTTATTGCCGGATTGTGTTGGTAAATTCCATCGCTTGTGGTTAAAATGATATCGCCATTGTTTAATTTCTTTATTTTATTGAGATAGTTTGAAGGTAGCCCGTCGTCGACAGTATATTTTTTGATGAGCTCGAGACTATCAAGCGCAGCATTTAAACGAAACAATGAAACACCGTTAAAAGCATGGCTTACCCAAATGTACTTATCGTGTGCAATTGCAATTTCCTGACAGGAAAAATCGACACCTTTAATGTTGTTAAGATGCACCATTGTACCATTTTCGAACTTACAAAGCTCCATTCCGTTGTAAGTACCTTCGATATACAAATTTGGGTATCCAATTAGCTGGTTATAGGCCCAACAACCCGGAATGCTGTTAATCAGAACTGCCGAATCGGCCTCAACTAAAAAGCTTCCGTTGTTGTGCCCGCAAAACAGTTTTCCATTAATTTCCTGCAAACTCCATACCTGCCCCGATGTATTTTCAACCATTTGAAAATTCGATGCATCGAGCAAAGGGTTAAACAGCTCGTTTACAGGGCTCCAAAAAAGTCCCTGGTTTGTTCCCAAATACAATTTGTTGTTGTAAGTTATTGATGTGTAACCGGTACCAAAGTCGAAATAATCTTGTAACAAAGTAATTGCCGAATTGATTTCAACATAGTCGATCCCATTATCGAGGCCAAGCCACAAATTACCGTCAATATCGAGGGTCATGCTCAAGATGGTATTGTTTTGCAAACCCTTTTCGCGGTTTACCATCTGAACAAGTTCACCACTCTTATTACAAATTACAAGGCCGTTTTGGATGGTCCCAAATGCAAAAAACTCATCATCGATTTCCAAACTTGAATAAATCTGGAATTTTTTAAGCATTTGATTAACCGGTGTTTCCCAAGGTGTTACATCAACTCCGTTGTAATGAAACAGTCCTTTGTTTGCGGTACCAATCAATACTTCGTCGTTGTTTAAAGGAAGAATAGTCCAGACTTCGATGTTGGCAAAAAAATCGCCACCGGGGAGCTTTCTTAAATACCCATTGCGATATTCCATTAAACCGTTTTCGCGATCGAACACATAAAGCACTCCGTTAATATAGTACGAAAAATGAAAAATTGAACGCGGTTTTACAACTTCAACAGTATCGTTGTTGTAAAAAAACAAACCTTCGAAAGCCTGAAAAACAATACCCCACGGGCCTTCGTAAATTTTCCACACATCGCCAATATCGCCGATAGCTCTGTTAACCAGCGGCAACAACGACACATAAGTTACATTGCCGGCCGAGTCGTTGGTGTAATACCCAAAATCGTTATATGCGCCCACATACAAACGTTGATCGTTTTCCGAAAAGTAAACCGAACGCACATTCGATCCGTTTGGAACACCATAAAGGTTCCAATATTGCCCGTCGAAACGCAGTAAACCTTGGTTATTGCCAAAATACATTACACCATTGGTGCCCTGTGTAGCCGACCAATTTTGTGTGCCGGCGTTGTATTGGTTGCGGGTGAAGTTTTGTACCACCGGCACCCCAACATTTTTTACCGTTGCATATACTATTGAACTATTTATCAGCACTATTAACACTAATGCTAATTTGAATTTCAGATTTATGCGATGAATATTGCACATGTGTTTGATGTATTTTTTGCGCTATTAAAGTGGTTGGAAATTTGCTTCAATATAGGAAAAAACCGATAAAAACAAACAACATACCGACAATTATATGCATCAAACCTATTTGCCAATAAGATAGCAAAAAGTAAAAACAGAAATAATTATCTTCGCTCCAATTCAAATCAAAAATAAAGCAATGAGATCACACGAAATTGACTACAAAATTATTGGGCACGATGTGCAACTGGTAGAGGTAGAACTCGACCCGGGTGAAACTGTTGTTGCCGAAGCAGGCACAATGTTATATATGGAACCGGGTATCGATTTTCAGACAAAAATGGGAGACGGCTCGAACCCCGGCGAAGGCCTTTTTGGCAAACTACTTAAAGGTGCAGGACGCATGTTAACCGGCGAATCGCTTTTCCTTACCCACTTTACTAACCGAGGTTATGGCGGAAAAAGCCATGTGGCATTTGCAGGCCC
>JAFGAF010000282.1 GCA_016933815.1 Prolixibacteraceae bacterium | reverse complement strand
TGACAAACAATATAAAGCCGAAATTGCTGAATTGGTAGTCGGCGGCATGAGCAAAGAACAGGCCGAAGCCGAAGCCCCATCGATGAAAGGTGCACGCGAACTGCTCCGCAAGTGGGAAGCACACGACCCCGAGGTGTGGAACCTTTGGAAAACCATGAACGAATGGGTTTATGCAGGGTTCGATGTTACTTACAAAAAATTAGGTGTCGATTTCGACAAGATATATTACGAATCGGAAACTTACACCGTTGGTCGCGACGAAGTATTGCGCGGCTTAAACGAAGGTGTTTTCGAAAAACAAGACGATGGTTCTGTTTGGGCAAACCTCGAAGCGGAAGGCCTCGACCGCAAAATTCTGCTCCGTTCCGACGGTACTTCGGTTTACATGACCCAAGATATTGGTACGGCCAAACTGCGTTATCAGGATTACCCAATTGACGAAATGATTTACGTAGTGGGCAATGAGCAAAACTACCATTTTCAGGTACTGTCGATTTTGCTCGATAAATTGGGTTTTGAATGGGGCAAACACCTTTACCATTTTTCGTATGGCATGGTTGAGCTGCCACAAGGTAAAATGAAATCGAGAGAAGGAACCGTAGTTGATGCCGACGATTTAATTGAAGGCATGATCGATGTTGCCCGCAAAACATCAGAAGAGTTGGGTAAACTCGATGAATACAGCAACGACGAAAAAGAAGAGATTTACCGCAAAATAGCCTTGGGTGCACTTAAATATTTCATTTTGAAAGTCGATCCCAAGAAAACCATGATGTTCAACCCCGAGGAATCGATAGATTTTAACGGCAATACCGGTCCATTTATTCAATACACTTATGCCCGGGTACAAAGTATTTTGCGTAAAGCCGATCAGTTGGGATTGAACAGCAAGCTTGAAACTGCCGGGTTGGTGGCCGACCAAAAAGAAATTGAACTGGTTAAAAAATTAAGCAACTTTGCCGATGTGGTTGCCGAAGCAGCTCAAAACCATAGCCCTGCAATTATTGCCAATTATTGTTACGATTTGGCCAAAGAGTTTAACCAGTTTTACCACGACTTTTCAATTTTGAAAGAAGACGACGAAGTGAAGCGTGCATTCCGAATTCGTTTAGCGGGCAATACTGCAAAAGTTATCCGCAATGGCATGTTGTTGTTGGGTATTGAATGCCCCGAGAGAATGTAAGTGGAAGTTTAGAAAATATTATAAATTTACAGGAAATAAAAAACTGGTTCTGAAATGTCGCAAGACCTTGAGCAAATAGTATATTCCAAAAACGTGATTGAGTTTGTAGCGGT
>JAFGAF010000281.1 GCA_016933815.1 Prolixibacteraceae bacterium | reverse complement strand
AATTGCACTGCCGGACTGAAATACTCCAAAATACCCCGCCAGTTGCTTTCGTCGTTTGCTCCTCCCCGATGGCACTCGTCAATAATGATAAAATCGAAGTAGTCGGGTGGATATTCGCCAAACGCTTCGACAGGCTCAGCGACCTTTGGCTCTTTTTCAGTTTTATTTTTTGATAAGCTTACTAGTTGTTCTTTATCTCCTTTAATTAGTGCAATTTTCTTTGCCCTGCTCCAACCTTGCACTTGTTTTTCTCTATTAAAGGCTAAATCTACCCTATCAAATGTTTCATAGTAAACCAATTTTATTGGAAAATTCTCTTTTGTGAATTTTGCTCCTTCACCACTTTTATGTTCTTCAATTCTTCGTTGTAAATTGTTTGTACTGCCCGTATAAAAACTCCCATCTGCACATTGAAGAATATACATATATCCCTGTTTTCCAGTTTCAATATTTTGAATTTCAGTGAAATCTTCTTTTACATCCTTGGTGACTGAGCTTGTCGAAGTCATGAAGGTTTGGAAAATGGTAAAAAATATGCTGCCATTGGTTGGAACTTTTCCGTTTTTCTTAATCTCAGTTGGTTTTATCCGCACTAAAGCGTCTTCGGGAAATGCAGAAAATGAGTTGTAGGCTTGGTCGGCTAAAATATTTCTATCGGCTAAAAACAGAATCCTTGGTCTTCTTGCCGGCTCGTTGGGTCGGTGAGCTTGTCGAACCGTCCATCGGGTTTGAAACAGTTTCCAAGCTATTTGAAAAGCGATTGCCGTTTTACCTGTACCAGTGGCAAGGGTTAGCAATATGCGTTCTTTACCGTTTGCCAATGCTTCCAATGTGTTTTTAACGGCTATTTCCTGATAATATCGTAATTGCCAGCTTCCGCTTTTATCTTCAAAAGGCACATTGGCAAATTGTTCCCTCCACACTTCGACAGGCTCAGTGTCCGAGCTTTTCGGGTACGTTTTATTCCAAAGTTGTTCGGGGCTTAAAAAGTCGGTTACTAAACCTTCTTCGCCTGTTTTCATGCATATTTGGTAAATATCTTTTCCGTTGGTGCTGTATGTGGTTTCTAATTGAAGTTTTTGAGCGTATTTTTT
>JAFGAF010000280.1 GCA_016933815.1 Prolixibacteraceae bacterium | reverse complement strand
CTAACGGTCCGCAAATATATGCAGTTGCCGATTGCGGGCTTCTTCACTATCGAAACGCACCGAGGTTAAAGCGGCGCAGTAAGTTACATAATCCGAGCGAAAACGGCAATTGACATATATTTGCTGTTAGGCGGTCGGTGTTCGTCCTAAACATTTATTTTACTGAAAGTTAATTGTTATACCTCCGTTTTTTTCTTCTTCTTTTTTTAACTTGTTAATGTGTTCAAGCCATCGTTCATATATTCCGTTGGGAAGTTCTTCATAACCCAAATTGTCTATTTGTGCATATAATGCTTGCATCTCTTCATAATGTTTGTAGGTTTCTGGTGAAATTTGTTTAAGTGACTCGGGGCTTGGAGCTTCAAGTAGTTTAGCCAATAAAAGGGTTTGACGTGTTTTATAAATAGCCCTCATGATTAGTGGCCTTAACTGACAGGTCAAATGTTTTGACAAGGTATCGGCACATTTTAAATAAAAATCATCCAAACCATATTTCTCGTAATACCCCCCTGCAAGCCGTTCAAGCAATAAAGCAACTGTTTCCTTCTTGTCCAAGGGTTCAAGAAAGATCCTGTTCCTTATGGCTTCGGCCTTGATATAGCTGTTGTTCATATAGTGGGCATCGCTCAGAATTGCATTGCAGGTAAGTTCAAGGTTGAACCAAGCACCGTTATCGTCCTGTATTTTTACAAACGAGTGATATGGTGACAATGACCAATAGGCTTCAGCACCTAACTTCTCTGCCAAAATTAAATAATACAAAGGCATTGACAAACATTGACCATAGCCGCTTTCCATTAATTTTGTTACAAAATGGCTATCGTAATGCTGTTCTGATTTATAGTCGTACAAATCGTATTTTATTGGATAATGTTTTATTGTTTTCTCATAACCTTTTGGCTTAATCTCTAATGTGTCTGATATTAAGCGGAACAACATCATGTTTTTGACAAGGTTATTCTTCTTGTCGAGTTTCTCTTCACGAATTTTATCGTTGCACAATTTTACTTTTTCATCGATAAACTTCTTGTAATCTTCATAATTCATTGAATTTTCATAAAAGGCATTTTCAACCAAAAAAACTGCCCGTCCCAGATCAATAGGTTGTTTGCCCTCTAACATGCTGGTTATTTCATCCAAAACATCGTAGTAAATCGGAGCACCTGCCATATGCTGTTTCGAAGGAAAACCTTCTGTGATTAGCTTTTGGACTGCTTCTTCAAATTGTTGTTGGCGGATTATCTGTTGGACATGCTCATATGATTCATTTATCAGCTGTTGGTTTTGCCGATGTATAGCTTGCTGCCTGGAATACATTTCCTGATGGATATCCCTTTGTTGTTGCATTGGGTTGTAAATATCGGGTTGTGGAACCACATAAGTAGGAAATTGTGGTTGCGGTGTTTCAAATGTAGGTATTTGGGGATGTGTATATGGTGTTGTTGTTTGGGCAACTGAATAAACTGCTGCAAACATTAATAAAAAAAGGTAAAGGTTTTTCATTTTGGTTTTTATTTAAAGTTTTTGTTCATGATAAGTGAATTCATCCGATAATTGGTAGGTTCGGTAGCGGATGATTTGAGCCAGTTGATATACATATCCTGTGGCATTTTCCGATAGCCTAACTGATGTATTTTTGTGCAAACCTCAATTATTTCTGTTTCCAGATTTTTGGATTGTTCTGTATCTGTTTGCTTATACAAAGCTGTCAACGTTTCTGCTTTTAGCAACATGGCATTGATGCACTTTGGGAAATGTGCAAGTGCGGTTTCGCAACATTTAAGGATAAAACTACCGTCACATACACCAAATTTGGCTTGATAACCTTGCGCCAAATCGACAAGGCAAAGTGCAACAGATTGTTCCTGCGAAAGTGTATCCATGTAAATACCGTTGCGTAAAGCATCGATATGGATATAACCCGAAGCCATCAACCATGCATCGGTAGGAAAATCGCCACATGTTAGTTCGATATTGTGCCAACCTGCACGTTTGTTGTGTGCCTTTATATAAATGTGGTTTGGTGCAAGCGACAAATATGCTGCTTGACCAAGTTCGTCCATAATTAGCTTGTATAAAAAGGGCAAAGAATGGCAATTGCCAATTTTTGTTTTCATTAAAGTGGAAACAAACATATTTGACCACTCTTTTTTACCTGCGAAGTCATCGAAATTGTACTGAAAAGGGGT
>JAFGAF010000279.1 GCA_016933815.1 Prolixibacteraceae bacterium | reverse complement strand
TCAAAAGCATCGTGCAGGGGCTGGTGCAGGTGAATGCTGTCTTTCACATAGTTTTGGAAAACGTTGATTTGCCGAATGGTTTGGTTATCCTGTTGATCGATAAGCTCTTCGGGGCGGTCGGCGGTAATGGCAACAAGCGGCACACGCTGGTAATAAGCTTCGGCCAAAGCAGGGCAATAGTTGAGTACCGCAGTACCCGAAGTGCAAAGCAAGGCAACCGCTTGTTGGCTGGCCAAAGCGATGCCAAGAGCGTAAAAGCCCGCCGAACGTTCGTCAACAATGCTGTGCAGCTTGAAAAATGGCTTGGCAGCAAAAGCTTTAATAAGGGGTGCATTGCGCGAACCGGGCGACACCACTACTTGCTGGATGCCTTTTAAACGGCATATCTCAACCAAGTCGGTTATATGTTGTAAATGGTGCATCATTGATAAGTAATTCAATCAAAAATAAGCATTTTTTCTTCAAAACCGATTTGCCCCAATTTTAGCTCAAGGAATACATCCAATTCTTAATTTGAAAATCGTTTGGGTAATTTAGCCCATTCATTTTATATCTTTAGGCAGTTTTTGGAAATGCTTAAGTAACTTTTTCCAAATGAACTTTATTTAGACATAACGAAATGGAAGTAGCTATTATCGGAGGCGGCGCTGCTGGCTTTTTTGCAGCCATTGCAGCAAAAGAGAACCATCACAATTCACGGGTTGTGATTTTTGAAAAATCGAAAAAGCTGCTTGCCAAGGTAAAGGTTTCGGGAGGGGGACGTTGCAATGTAACTAACGCTTGTACTTCCATTCCAAAACTTTGCGATGCCTATCCCCGTGGAGGTAAAAGCCTGAAAAAGCCTTTTTCGGTTTTCAATACAAAGCACACAATGGAGTGGTTCGAATCGAGGGGAGTTGCGTTGGTGGTTCAAACCGATGATTGCGTTTTCCCCAGTTCGCAAGACTCACAAAGTATCATCGATTGCTTTCTGCACGAGGCAAAGCGGCTTGGTATTCAACTTGTAGTTGGCTGTGGAATCCATGCAATTCAAGCCAAAAACGATAAAATAGAAATTCATTTTCAAAATGAAACCCGCTTGCCCGAGATTTTCGATAAGGTGATTGTAGCCCCGGGAGGTTCACCCAAAAAAAGTGGATTAGACTGGCTCGAAATGTTGGGACACCAGATTGAAAACCCCGTTCCTTCGCTATTTTCGTTCAATATGCCTGATGAGAAAATCACTCGGCTAATGGGCATTGTAATTGAAAATGCACAGGTGAACATTCAGGGTACAAAAATAAAAGCCAAAGGGCCATTGCTTATTACCCATTGGGGAATGAGTGGTCCTGCTATTCTGAAATTGTCGTCGTTCGGAGCACGATGGCTGAATGAATCTAACTATCGTTTTACGGTACAAGTGAACTGGGTTAACGAAACAAATGCCGAAACAGTGTTTAATTCATTGCTTGAGATTGCAAAAGTGCACGGTCAAAAGCAACTGGCCAATTTCCGCCCTTATGGTTTACCCGAGCGTTTATGGTTGTTTTTATTAGAGAAAACAGAATTGCCATTGACCAAGCGATGGGATGAGCTGGGCAAAAAGGGAACCAATAAGTTGATGACCGTTCTTACCAACGATTGCTATAAGGTTACTGGAAAATCGACTTATAAGGAAGAATTTGTTACTTGCGGCGGGGTAAGTTTGCAAAGTATCGATTTGAACACCATGCAAAGCAAAATGGTAAAAAATCTCTACTTTGCAGGCGAAATTTTAGACATTGATGCCATTACAGGCGGATTCAATTTACAAGCCGCATGGACAACGGGGTTTATTGCCGGAAAGCTGATGTAGAACAACCCGATTTTAAAAATAAATTGTTTGAATATGGAAAAATTTGAAATGGTAGCCACCACCCTGTTTGGGTTTGAAGAGATAGTAGCCGGTGAACTGCGCCAATTGGGTGCCGAGAATGTTGAAATACTGAATAGGGCCGTAAAATTCAGTGGTGACAAGGCAATGCTTTATAAAAGCAACCTTCATTTGCGTACCGCATTGAAAGTGCTGAAGCCAATATCGCAATTTATGATTCGCGACAACATGGACTTGTACAAAAAAATTAGGCGCATTGAATGGGATCAATACTTGTCGGTTGATGGTACGTTGGCCATTGATGCAACGGTTAATGGCGACTTTTTCACCCACTCGCAGTTTGTAGCATTAAAAGCGAAAGATGCCATTGTTGACCAGTTCCGCGATAAATACGAGCGTCGTCCTTCGATCGATTTGGAGAACCCCGACCTTCGGATTAACCTTCATATAAACGAACGTGCCTGCACCGTTTCGCTGGATAGTTCAGGAGCATCGTTGGGCAAAAGGGGCTATCGGAAAGCACAATCGCTGGCGCCAATGAGCGAGGTACTGGCTGCCGGAATTATTGCCTTGTCGGGATGGGACAAACAACGAAATATAGTGGATCCCATGTGCGGGTCGGGTACCTTTTCCATCGAGGCGGCAATGATTGCTTGCAATATGGCCCCCGGGCGCTTACGCCATTTTGGTTTTGAAAAATGGACCGATTTCGATGCGAAACTATTGGAATCGCTCAAGAAAGAGGCCGATAGTGCAATTGTAGCACCGGCATGCAAAATATATGGAAGCGACATCGATTCCCGATCGGTTGAAATAGCAAAAAGCAATGCCGAAAATGCAAACGTTGGAAAATACATTGAATATAAACTGATGGATTTTTTGGATTCCGATATTAAGGCAAGCAACAGTGTAATATTTTTGAATCCGCCTTATGGCGAGCGTTTGAAAGAGCGAGAGGAGATCATCCCTTTTTATCAACAAATAGGGACACAATTGAAGCACCATTACGAAAACTGCGAAGCTTGGATCATTAGTGGAAATATCGAAGCGTTAAAGTTTATCGGACTTCGACCATCGCGGAAAATTCGCCTGTTCAACGGGCCAATCGAATGCAAACTCCAAAAATATGAACTGTTTAGGGGAAAGAAAGGCGGCGATCAAAACCCTGCGAACACAAAGTTTAAAAGTGAGTAAGCATTCAGTCGGGATTAAGGCTAAATGTTTTTTGTAATACTTGAAGTGGATTCACTCTGATTATTTGAGTTGGGTGAATTACTCTTTGGCGGCACAGGGTCGTAGCCATGTGTTCCCCAAGGGTGGCATTTCGAAAGGCGGCGTATACCCAGCCAAAAGCCTTTAAATGGCCCGTGAATTTTGATGGCTTCGATCATGTAATTTGAGCAAGTGGGCACATGGCGGCACGAGGCAGGTGTTAAGGGCGAAATGGCATATTTGTAAAAGTACACCAACCCGAGAATTGGATAACTGATCAGTTTTGATATGAATTTTAAAAAAGTCATTAAGTCATTAGTCAATAGTCATTAGTCAATAGTCATTAGTTCAATGGTTGTTAAGTTCAATGGTGCTTACGTTAATGACCAATGACTTTTTTTCTGACTTAATGACCAATGACTTATATTTATTCTTCAAAATCCTTAAACAACAAACTGGGCTGAATGCCTTGGTTGTTTTGATATTTTCCACTCTTATAGCTGTCGTATTCGCCTAAAATATCGTGATAATAGATTTGGCAAATCTCAATGTTCGGGTAAATTCTGATGGGTTGTACGCAGAATATCTCAAGTGTCCAAAAACCGGCAAATCCTACGTCGCCAAAGCCTGCGGTTACGTGTATAAACATGCCCAAACGGCCAACCGACGAGCGGCCTTCGAGCATTGGAACCAAGCCCTCGGTGCGGGTAAATTCAACGGTACGACCCAAGTAAAGCTTATTGGTTTCGAGCAACAAACCCTCCTCAGGGATAATGATTTCCGAAGCTGTGTTTTCTTTTTTCATGTCCAACTCGTTGCGATCGTAAACCAGCATGCGGTTGTGCAGTTTTAAATTGTAGCTATTGGGGTTGAGCTGAGCCGCATTGTAAGGCTCAATATAAATATATTTGTTTAACCTTTTTTCAATCTCTTTGCCTGACAGGATCATATTTCGATTTTTGTATTAACAGGGCAAATATAATCAGTTGAAAACTAAAAACGACACTACACCTCTGTAAATGTTTGTTAGAGTGCTACAAAACCAATCATTTATTCATTATTGAACTGAGCTATTCTCAATTTTAAATTTTCTTTTAAATTGATATGAAAAAACTCGTAATCGTAAACATGATAAATACCCGGATGAAACCAAGGTTCAAATACGATAAATTGATCCACATTAGCAGGTCTTTCAACACATAATCCATTATTGATTTGCGCCGAGGTGTAATGATAAATCGTATCAAATGTTCCATTAAAATTGAAAACAGCACCTAAATGCAAATCTGCCGCAGCATATTCATTACTTGTTGTCCAGCTTAATGGATTGGTTGTGATTGAATTGGGAAAAAGAGTGAGCTTGGCAGCCTCGTCCTGAAAACCATCTTCAATAGTGTTGTAAGTAATAATGCAGCCTGTATCGGTAGCCGATTTGCTTATTTTGAGTTGTTTAAATGCAGCCGTATCGCTTTCGGTAACCGACCAGCCAACAACATACGCAGCTACCATTTTATCGAGATGTTGATTGAGCGTTGCATTATTTTTAAGCAATTCCAAAACATGCAGTGCGCCCTGACTATGGCCAGCCAAAACAAACTTTCGTCCATTATTGTAATGCTTGAAATAATATTCAAGCGCATTTGCAGCATCGGTGTTTGCTAATGCTATTGCTGAGTTATAATCACTTTCGTGTGCTTCTAAAATACTTAGGCAGGCTTGCCGGTAATAGGGTGCATAAATATTGCAACTTTCGTTAAAAATACCGGCCATGGCATTAAAATCAGCAACAGCTCCGGTTTTGGCATTGGTATCGTCAAAAGGCATGTTCCACAAACTGTCCGAAACAAATGTGGTTGGGTTCAACCAAAAAAGATCAACTTGCAACAATTCGCTATCGGCCATATTGTTAGGTAAAAACATCCAATGCTCAGTTAAAGAATAATCGGGAGCATCGGGGACATTAATGTGATTAAAACTTTTTTTGGGACCTGAAAAGCTTTCGGGGTATACATCATTGTTCGATTTGCAATTGGTGAAAAATACAATTACAAACACTGCTAAAGCGAGAACGGAGGAACACTTAGGTATTATTTTAATCATAATGATTTTAGTTTTTAAGCTTAAAAATAGGTAAATAATTTAAATAGTGAACCTATTCATTTGCCAACTGTTTTTGGCTTGTTAAATATTTCTAATTTAAATGACCAGAAAAGCTGAATATATAAAAGGCGATCAGTACCTTTTCAAAAATAGAACTGTAAACATCGAAGAGCTTGCCGAAAGGAAGTACCTGCTTTCCCTCGAAAAACAGTTTAGCATGAAAGCCGGGCACGTTATTGCAATTACAACCAATAAAACCATTGAGCCGCGCATATACAGCTTGTGCAATGGCGAAAACGACGAATACTTACAGGTTCTTTTCGATTTACACCCCGAGGGAGAACTTACACCACAACTTGCTATACTCAACCCCGGTGATAATATTTTTGTATCGAAACCTTACGGTAGTTTTATGCCCGTTAGCGATCAAAACATGTGGTGGATAGCTACCGGTACAGGTATTGCGCCCTTTAGGGCAATGATGCGCTCGGGATACAAACCTGAGCTGCTCTTACACGGTGCCCGACAAGCTTCAAATTTTTATTTCGAACGCGAATTCAAAACAGCTTTAAAAGAAAATTACTACCGCTGCAGTTCGGGAACCGATGGTGTTGCCGATTATTACGGCCGGGTAACATCGTTTATCGACAAAAAAAACAGTTTGCCTGCCAACAATAAATACTACCTTTGTGGCCGTGCTTTAATGGTCGTCGAACTTAGAGATTTACTCATTTCGAAGGGAATACCTTACGAAAATATTATCTCCGAAATCTTTTTCTGATCATTTCGAGCCATTAATTACAAAAAAGGCTTTATACAATAAAGTTAAACATAGCAACATGGCGCAAAATACAAGCAATATCGAAATTGAATCGGCAGGCAAACAGGCGTTGTTTGGTAAAACGCTCGACGAACTTAGCAGTATGGTCATTCAATTGGGAATGCCCAAATTCACCGCCAAACAAATTGCCGATTGGCTTTATAAGAAGGAAATCACTTCGATCGACGAAATGACCAACCTTTCGGTAAAAGCCCGCCAAAAACTATCTGAGCATTTCGAAATCGGATTAGTTGCTCCTGTAAAAGTACAAGTTAGTACCGACGGAACTAAAAAGTACCTTTTCGCCACTGCGCACCAAAAATACATCGAAACTGCCATGATCCCCGACAAAGACCGTGTTACAGTTTGTGTGTCGTCGCAAGTTGGCTGCAAAATGGGTTGTTTGTTTTGCATGACCGGTAAGCAAGGCTTTAATGGGCAACTTAATGCCGGCGAAATTGTGAACCAGGTTCGAATGATTGATGAATTCAATAAAGTTACAAACATTGTTTACATGGGCATGGGCGAGCCTTTCGACAACCTTAACGAAGTACTCAAAAGTACCGAAATACTTACCGCCGAATGGGGTTATGCCATGAGCCCAAGGCGCATTACGGTTTCGTCGATTGGCATTGTGCCTGCATTAAAACGATTTTTGAACGAAAGCAAATGCAACCTCGCCATAAGTGTACACACACCATTCGACGACGAACGCCAAAAGCTGATGCCCGTTCAATTGGCTTACCCTTTAAAAAATGTTTTAGACGAAATACGTAACTTTGATTTCGACAACCAACGCAAAGTTTCGTTTGAGTACATTGTGTTTGGCGGAATGAACGATACCAACGAACATGTAAAAGAAATGTCCAAGCTTTTCAACGGCATTAAAAGCCACGTAAACCTTATACGCTTTCACCCCATACCGGGCACACCGCTTAACCCTACCAACGAGAATCGTATACAGGAATTTAAAGATGCTTTAAATAAAAAAGGAATACTAACAACCATACGGGCCTCGCGTGGGCAAGATATTTATGCTGCCTGCGGATTACTCAGTACTAAAGGCTTGAAGTAAAAGAATATAAAGAACACATTGCCCTTATTGTTGATGAATATGGTGGTATGGAAGGAGTTGTAACAATGGAGGACATAATTGAAACTCTTTTAGGGCTCGAAATTCTCGACGAAAAAGATACAATAACCGACATGCAAAAATATGCACGCGAACGTTGGGAAAAACGACAGGCAAAATACCTTTTAATCGATAATATAGATAATAATAAACCTTAAACTTATGCTTTTGAATGGATATTAAAAATATATATTATAATTTCACCTTTGTAAACCCAAAAACAATGGCCTAAAGAACAACCAAAACACTAATTATTCTTAACAATTTTGCGATTCTCTTCATAACCATTGCTTGCTCTAAATTAACACATTAACTTCAATCATCAATGTAAGCGCAAAGGCACTAAGGTGAAGAGGCGTTTAAAAACTTACTTCTTTGCAACTTAGTGTCTTTGCGGTTTAAAAAAAACTAGTCGCGCTCCATCAGCATTTCGAGGGTTTCGTCAGATATTACAAACACTTCGCCAGTATATTTTACATATTTTACAAAGCCATATGTTTTACTGTAATAAGCAGTATCAACTTCAACAAACAAGTGCGAATACAATTCTTTAACAAAAACCGCTTTGTATATATTACTAAGCGTTGTATCGCCAATATTTATTTCTAAGGTATCTGTACCGGCTTTGTACGATGAAATACTCGCTAACGGATCAGTTTGTTTTTTAAATTGATAATAATAAAGCAAACTATACGACCAAGGATTTATTTCTATT
>JAFGAF010000278.1 GCA_016933815.1 Prolixibacteraceae bacterium | reverse complement strand
ATTAGCGACAGAAGAATGTGTTTCATACGATAAAGAATTGATTGAAAGTTTAACGTTTCGAAAAATACTATATTTTTTAGTTCTTGAAAAATATTTATTGGTAATGGCCTGAAGGGAAAACATTTTTTAGTGTAAATGGTTTACTGTTATAACTGTTGTTTATTATTATTGAGGAATATTTAGTGCTAAAAATGAGCTGTTTGATTTTTTTTAGTTTAAATTTGTTAACGATTAAGCATTCCGTAAAACAACATTACCGTTGAAAATACACCACCAATTAGCTTATAATATTGAAAAATGGGGAAATTCATTGGCATATTTTTGTTGGTGGCTGTGTGTTTGCATTCTTATTCGCAAACAGTCGATTTGCGCTTTAAAGGCTTCGATTTAAACGATGAGTTATCGTCGCATCAAATTAACGATTTGGCACAGGATGAGTTTGGCTTTGTTTGGCTGGGAACCAATAATGGTTTGTTCCGGTTCGACGGGCGCGAACTTAAAAAGTATTTAACGCCCGAAGAACTTAACTTTGGTATTAATGAGTACGGTATTTCGCAAATATTGCCCGACAATAACAATGGAATGTGGATCAGCCTCAATTCATACCTGTGTTATTACAACCAGCAAACCGATTCGATTCGTGTAATTGTTTCGCAAAATCGAACCAAAGGCCTAAAAAGCAGCTATGTAAGCCGTATGCTTTACAATAGGGACTCAACCATTTATTTTGTCGAAAGCGACGGCATTTACCAATACATTGCGCAAGCCGATTCGTTTAAAATCGTATTTCGTTTGGGTAAGGGTTTTGTTTCGGGGCTGAGTTTTGATATGGACAATAATCTTTGGATTTCAGAAAACGATGATAACCAGGTTTTTTTCTTTAATCAAGTAAGCAAACAATACAAGCAGCTAAATATTCCACAACATTTAAACCCCGAGGGTAAAATTGTTGATATTGTTTATCGAAAGGGCTTCCTTTGGATTGGCACACAGTACAATGGTGTAATTCGTTACAATATTGAACAAGATTCATTTAAGCAATACAGCGTTCAAAACGAATACGAAAAGCACATCAGAAGGTTTTTCATCGATAGGGATAACTTTTTATGGTTGATCGACTTTACCAGTCTCAAATTATATGTCGAAGACCGCGATTTTTTCCAAGGTTATTACCCCGAAAGCAACGATGATCAATCCATTCTGCCTTATGTGCACCGCATTTTTCAAGATAAAGATCATAATTATTGGACAACACATTATCCCGGAGGAATTGCATTTGCAACAAGGCCCCAAAAAATATCACGTTTCAATGCCCAAATGAACTCTCCCTTTAAGCTAAATACAAACAATGTTTCGGCTATATGCGAAGATGTTGATGGTAATTTGTGGGTAGGCAACCCTTTTAGTGGCATCGACATTTTTTATTGGGCAAAAGGCAGAACAATTCACATCGAAAATAATACAAACGATGCTACAAGTTTGGGCAGGGGAGCAGTGCAAACAATTTTTCGCGACAGTAAAAACCGTATGTGGGTAGGAACATATTTCGGAGGTTTACAACTTTACGAGCCCGATCGTAACAGCTTTGTTAATTATACACATAATCCGCAAAACGAAAAAGGCATTTCGGCTAACGATGTGAGAGCTATCTGTGAAGATAAAGAAGGCATGCTGTGGCTTTGTATTCATGGCAAGGGTGTTGATAAGTTTAATCCTCAAACCGGCGAGTTTATAAATTTCAACATTCAAAATAACGGGCTATCGAACGATTATACTTTCGATGTTGTTTGCGATAGTTTAGGTAATATTTGGGTGGCAACAGCCTGGGGATTAAGTGTTTTGAGGAAAGGTGAAGGCCGTTTCGATACTTATTATTTAATTGAGAATGACTCAAGTTCACTCTCAAATAACCTGGTAATCGATTTACATATCGATGCGGCTAAACGCTTATGGCTTGGTACAGCAAATGGTTTAAACCAATATTTGCCCGAAAGCAACAATTTCAGAAGATTTATCAGTAAGCTGCCCAATCAAAATGTAATTTCAATAAACAACGATATTGATAACAATATTTGGACAGGCACTTATAATGGCCTTTCGATATTAAACCCCGAAACAAACCAGTTGATTACCTTATCGAAAGAGGATGGTTTAATATCGAATAATTTTGCGCCGAGGGCAAACTATAATAACGGGAAAAACACCTTGTTTTGGGGTACCGAACATGGTTTGAACTATTTTAATGTGGGAGAGTTGGAGTTGTTGGATAAAGCACCCGATGTTTACATTACAGGATTAAAAATTTTCAATCAACCAATCGATGTACACAACAGTAAGTTGATTGATAGAAATATTTTATTTACAGAAAGTATTGAATTAACGCACAAGCATCGAATGATTGAGGTCAGCTATGCAGCTATTAATTACAAAAATCCTTCGAAAAATAATTACGCATACCGGCTCGACGGTTTCGATAATGAGTGGAACGAAGTAGGTAGCCGACAAACAGCTACTTACACCAATTTGAAACCCGGAAAGTACATCTTCAGGGTAAAGGCAGCCAATGCCCAAGGTGTTTGGAATGAGCACGATGCTTCGTTAATAGTTAATATTGAACCACCTTTTTGGAATACCTTAATTTTTAAAATTACAGCCATTGTTTTAATTTTTTTATTGGTTGCTGGTATTACGTATATGCGCCAACGCAAACTAATTCGTGATAAAATCAGGCTCGAAAAGAAGGTGAAACTACGTACAAAGGAAGTACGTAAACAAAACATCAAGCTCGAAGCACAAAAAACAGATTTGGAGAAAGCTAACCGCTTGAAAAATCATTTTTTCAGCATATTGGCCCACGATTTACGCAGCCCTGTTTCTTCGTTGGTACAAATTACTCAATTGTTAAAAGAGCAAAAAATTGAGGACAACAACTGTCAGCTTAATTTAATCGAAAGTGCCGAAACAACCTCGCAAAATGTTTTAACCTTGCTCGAAGACCTGCTGCTGTGGGGCAAAACACAATCGGGCAGTATCGAAATTGTAATTGAAACCGGCAATTTGCTTACTCTTGTGAACGAATCGCTTGAGTTTTTCGACGAGCTTTCAAAAACGAAAAAAGTAGCCTTCCATGTCGATGTTGAACCATCGTTACAAATAAGCACCGATTTAAATTATTTAAAAGTAGTCTTGCGCAATTTATTGTCGAATGCTTTAAAATTCTCGCATTTAAATTCAACAATTCAGATAATAGCTGGCTTAAATAGCCAAAATATTACCATAAGTGTAATTGACCAAGGTGTTGGAATGAGCCAAAAAGTAATTGACGATTTTAACCATGGTGTAATCAAACATTCAACACGAGGCACACAAGGTGAAAGTGGAACTGGCTTAGGCTTAAGTCTTTGCAAGGAGCTTGTTGCTTATTGTAAAGGCACTATGCAAATACAAAGCGTGCTTAAGCAAGGAACAACAGTGCAAATAACCTTTCCGCTTGCCAAAGCTTAAAGTGCAACCATCTGATTTTTATAAATATTAAGGCCGTTTTACAAATGGCAAATAAATGTTCGCATTTTCTTTAATTCATTTCAGAATCATTATCTTTGCACACATTTTTATTAAAGGAACAAATATGATCAATATAACTTTACCCGATGGGAGCATAAAACAGTTCGATGCTCCGGTTAGCGGATTGGAAATTGCAAATGCCATCAGCCCGCGTTTGGCTAAAGAGGTATTGTCGGTTACTGTCGATGGTGAGGTAACTGACCTTACCCGAAAAATCAACCACGATGCCAAAATTGTACTTAATAAATTCGACGATAAAGATGGCAAACATGCTTTTTGGCATTCATCGGCACACCTTTTGGCCGAAGCCATCGAAGCAATTTACCCGGGTACCAAATTCGGTATTGGCCCAACCATCGATAATGGGTTTTACTACGATGTAGATTTGCCCGAAGGTAAGGTGATTACCGAAAAAGATTTAGACATTATTGAGAAAAAAATGCTTGAGTTGGCACGTCAGAAAAACGACATTGTTCGTCAGGAAGTGTCGAAAGCCGAAGCATTAAAACTTTTTACCGAAAAAGCCGATCAATACAAGCTTGAACTGATTAGCGAACTCCAGGACGGAACCATTTCGCTCTATCATCAAGGTAATTTTACCGATCTGTGCCGTGGCCCTCACTTGCCAAATACCGAAAACATTAAAGCCATCAAATTGCTTAGCGTTGCAGGTGCCTACTGGCGTGGTAATGAAAAAAATAAAATGCTAACCAGGATATATGGAATAACATTTCCAAAAGCGAAAATGCTTGATGAATACCTGGTATTGCTCGAAGAAGCCAAAAAACGCGACCACCGCAAAATTGGCAAAGAAATGGATCTGTTCACTTTCTCGCAAGATGTGGGAATGGGCTTGCCTTTGTGGATGCCCAAAGGAGCACAACTTCGCGAACAGCTCGAAAGCTTTCTGAAAAAAGTACAAAAACAATTTGGTTACGAACAGGTAATAACACCGCATATTGGCGATGTTCGCCTTTACAAAACTTCGGGACATTACGAAAAATATGGCAAAGATTCGTTTCAGGTAATTAATACTCCGCAAGAAGGCGAAGAGTATTTGCTTAAGCCGATGAACTGCCCGCACCATTGCGAAATTTATAAAGCTCGTCCAAGGTCGTACAAAGATTTACCGCTGCGTTAT